>DAOLDO010000339.1:0-6882 GCA_035327325.1 Chloroflexaceae bacterium
CGCCGACGACGCCGACCCCGCCCGGGCGGCGGTATTCGCCCGGGTGGTCGCGACGAGCTCCCGCGCGCGCGCCAAGGCCGGGGGGGCGATCTGCCCCGCCGTGGACCCCCTGGCCTCCACCAGCCGTATCCTCGACCCCAACATCGTCGGCGAGGAGCACTACCTGGTGGCCCAGGACGTCAAGCGCGTGCTGCAGCGCTACAAGGACCTGAAGGATATCATCGCCATCCTCGGCATGGAGGAGCTGGGCGACGAGGATAAGCTGACGGTGAGCCGCGCCCGCAAGATCGAGCTGTTCTTCTCGCAGCCGTTCACCGTGGCCCAGCAGTTCACCGGCCGCCCCGGCAAGTACGTGCCGGTGAAGAAGACCGTCGAGAGCTTCCGGCGCGTGCTCAACGGCGAGGGCGACCACATCCCCGAGTCGTTCTTCTACATGCAGGGCGACTTCGACGAGGTCCTCGCGGCCTACGAGGCCAGCCAGAAGACGGCGTAGGGGGGAGTATGCCCATCCATCTCGAGATCGTCACCGCCGAGCGGGTCGTGCTCTCGGACGACGTGGATATGATCAGCGCGCCGACCAGGGACGGGCGGGTGGGCATCCTGCCGCGCCACGCCCCTCTGCTGACGGTCCTTGAGCCCGGCGAGCTGGGCATCATCAAGGCCGGGGTGCGCACGCCCTTCGCCGTGTCGGGCGGCTTCATGGAGGTGCTGCCCACCAGGGTGACCATCCTGGCCGATACGGTCGAGCGGGCCGACGAGATTGACGAGACCCGCGCCGAGCAGGCCCGCCGCCTCGCCGAGGAGCGCAAGCAGCTGGCCCAGTCGGACCGCGACGCGGCCGTGGCCGAGTACAAGCTGCGCAAGGAGATGGCGCGGCTTCAGGTGGCTCGCCTCAAGGACATCGGCCGCCGGCAGTAGCGGCGCGCCGCAGCCGGCCAGACGGAGAGGCGCCGCGCCGCGGCGCCTCTCGGCGTGCCGCGGCGTGTCACGGGATTGTCAGGGTCCGGCGGGGCGCGGGCGCCCGCTATTCGTAAAAAGTCGTTTATAATAGCGGCGCTTTTTGGCTTGCATCTCAGGGGACTGTATGGCGCGCAAGATCGGGATCGACCTGGGCACGGCCAACGTGCTGGTGTATCTGAAGGGCCGGGGCATCGTGCTCTCCGAGCCCTCGGTGGTGGCCCTCAGCACCAAGGACGGGCGCGTGCGCGCGGTCGGCTCCGAAGCCCTGGCCATGCTTGGCCGCGAGCCCGAGAGCATCGAGGTGGTGCGCCCGATGCGCAACGGCGTGATCGCCGACTACCAGGTCACCGAGGCGATGCTCAAGTACTTCATCGGGCGGGCCGCGGGGCGCTTCCGCTTCGCCAAGCCCGAGGTGATGATCTGCATCCCCGCCGGGGTGACCAGCGTCGAGATGCGCGCCGTGCGCGACGCCGCCCTCGAGGCCGGCGCCGGCCGGGCCTACCTGATCCGCGAGCCCCTCGCCGCGGCGATCGGGGCTAACATCCCCGTGGCCCAGCCCTCCGGCAACCTGGTGATTGACATCGGCGGCGGCACCACCGAGGTGGCCGTGATCTCGCTCAACGACATCGTGGTCAGCACCTCGGTGCGCGTCGGCGGCAATAAGTTCGACGAGGCCATCGCCGCCTACGTCAAGCGCAAGTACAACGTCCTGGTGGGCGAGCGCACCGCCGAGAGCATCAAGATCGAGATCGGCTCGGCCCTGCCCCTGGAGCGCCCCCTCACCACCCAGGTGCGCGGCCGAGACCAGGTGGCCGGCCTGCCGCGCACGATCGAGATCGACTCGAACGAGATCACCGAGTCGATCCAGGAGCCCCTCGAAGCGATCGTCAACGCCGTGCGCGCCGTGCTCGTCGAGACGCCCCCCGAGCTTTCGTCCGACATCATTGACAAGGGCATGGTCATGACCGGCGGCGGCGCGATGCTGCGCCGGATCAACGAGCTGCTCACCGAGGTGACCGGCGTGCCCTGCTACGTGGCCGACCAGCCCGCCTCGTGCGTCGCCATCGGCACCGGCCTGGCCCTCGAAAACCTCGACATCCTCAAGGATAGCCTGTCAGGGGACGACCTGAACTAGGCCGGACGGCCCGGCGGGCCACATGCTTCGATGAAACAAAAGCTCAATCCTCCGAAGTCGGGCCTGGTCCTCGAGATCGGCAGCGGCGACAACCCGAACCCGCGCTCCGACGTGCTGGTTGACCGCTTCCTCGGCGCGGATAACCGCGAGCGCGGCGGCGACCTGGTGGTTGACCGGCCCTTCGTCGTCGCCGACGCCCACCACCTGCCTTTCCGCGACGGGGCCTTCGCCTACAGCATCTGCTCCCACATCCTCGAGCACATGGACGACCCCGAGCAGTTCGCCCGCGAGCTGCGGCGCACCTGCGCGGCCGGCTACATCCAGAGCCCCTCCGAGGTCGCCGAGCGCCTGTTCCACTGGTCGTTCCACCGCTGGTACGTCAATCTGGTGGGCGACACGCTCGTGCTGCACCCCAAGGAGCCCGCCGAGCCCTTCGGCGAGCTGTTCGACTACCTCTACGAGTACAACCCGGCCTACTACTTCTTCCAGCGCAGCATGCCCGACCTGTTCTGGGCCGAGCGCGAGTGGCGCGGCGCCGAGCTGAAGGTCGAGGTGCGCGCCGAGTCGCCCCTGCCCCTCAGGGACCCCGTGGCCCTGCGCGAGCTGGCAAAGCCCCGACAGGGCCCCCTGGGACTGGTGGCCGGCTTCCTCTTCGCCCTCGCCGCCCGCCTGGCCCGTACCGACACCCGCCGCCTCGCCCGCCGGCTGCTCGGCAAGAGCTACGTCTGAGGGAAACCAGGTTTCCCTCAGCGCTCCCGCCATGGGCGAGACAGCAGAGGGCCAGGTTTTCCTCATGGCTCCCGCTGTAGGCAGGGCAGCGGGGAACCGGCTTCCCCGCTATTCCCCCTCCAGGATCTCGGGGATCAGGCTGTCGCGCAGGACGAGCGGCCGGTCCTCGGCGCGCTCGCGCAGCAGGTCGCGGCGCATCTGGGCCATCTCGACCAGGTGGCCCCGCTCGTGGTCAACAACCCAGTTGCCCTGGTGGGTGAGGGGGATGGTGCCGAAGATCTCGTGGGTGCCCGTGCGGTGCCAGGCGGCCATGGTCAGGCCCCGTAGCAGCCCGAGGGTCTGCTGGCGGCTGGTCTGGAAGGCGTCGAGCAGATCGCCGATCGGGTAGGAGCGGTAGACGACCGCCTTCGCCAGGGTCGGCGGGTGGGCGGCGGGCAGGCGGGGGCTCTCGGTCTCGAGGATGAGCCAGGCCCGCTCGCGGAAGACCACGTCCATGTCGGCGAGGTGGCCGACCAGCTCCTTCAGGCTGCACGCGCCGACCCTGCGGGCGAGCAGCTCGTCGTCGAGGTCGGCCACGAGGGCGGCGAGGGTGGCGGGGGCCTGCTCGAGGCGCTTCATGAGCGTGTAGGGCCCGATGGTGCCCATGGCCTCGGCGGCGCGGAAGCTGAGGAAGCCCTCGCGCACCGTGCCGCAGACCGCGCACTCGACGGGGGCGCCCTCCATCAGCTCGCCGCAGCTCGAGCAGACGAACAGGTCGCCCAGCTCGTCAGCGGCGAGGTCGCGGCCCTCGGCAAGGGCCGCCGCGGCACGGCCCATCAGTTCGCGCGAGAGGGCGCCGGTGCCGGTGACGGGGCCGGTGGCAACCGTCTCGGGCTCGAGGCCGGCGAGGGCCCGCTCGATGTTGGCGGCCGTCTTGCCGACCTCGCCGAGGGCGCGAAAGGCCCGCTCGGCGCGGACGCGCTTGACGCTGCTCGAGGCCTCGAGCAGGCGGGCGATGTTGTAGCGCCGCTCGCGCCGGGCCTGGGCCGCCCAGACGTGGTAGGCGGTGTAGCCGAGGCTCGCGCTGCAGAGCAGGCGGCGCTGCTCGTGCTCGTCGAGGGTCATTGGGGGCTCCTCCGAGGCTGAGCTCTGAGCTGTGAGCTGTGAGGGGCCGGATGACGCCTCTGCTCACACCTCACACAGCGAGCGCAGCGAGCGACTCACACCTCAGCCGCCGGCTATGGCAATGCAGGCAGCGACCCCTAGTGCCCCTGATCCTGGTGCTGCACGAGCTCGACCAGCACGCCCTGGCCGCCGGCCTTAGGGTGGACGAAGGCGGTCAGCGTGTTGTGCATGCCGGGGCGCGGCGCCTTGTCGATCATGGGCACGCCGCGGGCCTGCAGCTCGGCCAGGGCGGCCGCGATGTCGGCGACCCTGTAGGCGATGTGGTGCATGCCGGGGCCCTTCTCGCGCAGGAACTTGGCGAAGGCGGCCTCGTCGGAGGTGGGGGCGATCAGCTCGAGCAGGGTGTCGCCCAGCCGCGTCACGCCGAGCACCATGTGGCGCTCCGGCAGGCTGATGCGCTCCCACTCGGTCAGGCCGAAGGCCGTGGTGTAGTGGGCGATCGCGTCCTCGACGTCGTTCACCGCGAAGCCGATATGGTCAACAAGCGAGAACATGCTGCCTCCTCTCTGAGGGTGAGGGCCCGCCCCATTATACCGCTCCGCGATACAGCTTTGACACCGCCGCGCCAGAGGGTACAATACGGGGGCTAGATCGGCAGCGAGGAGCGCCAGCACCCCTATGTCCGCACGGCCCGACCGCTCAACCGAGGCCCTGGCCGTCCTGGCCGAGGCGACGCGCATCCTCCACGAGGACCGGCCGCTGCACCAGCGCATGCACCGGCTCTTCGAGCTGCTGCGCCTGGCCCTGGGCTTCCGCGACGCCCGGCTGACCTGCTGGCTCCAGTCGGCCCAGCCCGGCACCGTGCGCCAGCAGTACTACTCGGCCGAGGGCTGGCCCTACCCGTGGGACGAGGCCCTGACCCGGCGCGTGGCCCTCGGCGGCGCGACCGAGACCCGCACGATCGTGGTGAGCAACGAGGCCGTGGCCGTGGGCTACCTGCCCGTCGCCCAGGCCGCCTACCTCGGCGCGCCGGCCTACTGGGGCGGGCGCCTCTGGGCCGTGCTCGAGCTGCGGGCCGACCACGGCGCCCTCGCCGGCGCCGCCCAGGAGCTGATAGCCGCCCTGCTGCCGCAGCTGGCCGTCGCCGTGGCCCACGAGGGCCGCCGCCTGCCCCTGCCGCCCGCCGGCGCCAGCGACGGCGACACGCCCACCGGCCTCACCCTGGCCCCCGAGCGCCTCCAGCAGCTGGCCGAGATTGACCAGCGCCTCGAGGAGATGCTCGACCTCCACGAGCTGCTCAGCCTGCTGCTGCGCCGCGCCCTCGAGAGCACCGGCGCCGAGGCCGGGGCCGTGGCCCTGGTTGACCACGAGCTGGGCGAGCTGGTGCTCCAGATCGCCGAGGGCTACCCCGCCGAGCTGTGGAACGGCCTGCCCGCCCACGGTCGCCAGCGCCTCAGCTGGGAGACCGGGCTCGCCGGCCAGGCCGCCCGCACCGGCCGCGCCCTGCTCGTGCGCGACGTCACCCTCCAGCCCGACCTGCACCCCGCCGGGGCGGGCGCCCGGGCCGAGCTGGCCGCGCCGATCGTCGCCGGCGGCCGCGCGGAGGCCGTGATCATCCTCGACAGCACCCGCTCCAACGCCTTCGGCGACGAGGAGCTGGCCTTCGTGCGCGCCCTCTGCGCCAGGGCCGCCCACCCCCTCAGCCGCGCCGCCCACTACCAGGAGGCCCTCGAGAGCGCCAACTACCTCGGCCAGGTCTTCGCCAACCTGCCCACCGGCCTGGCCCTGCTCGACGCCAACGGCAAGGTGCTGCGCTCGAACCCCGCCTGGGCCAGCCTCTGGGGCCTCAACGGCCAGCACGGCCGCGCCCCCTTCCACGTCAGCCTCGACCTGGTCGAGACCCTGCTGCCCCGCCTCCAGGACCCCCTGCAGCTCACCGAGTTCTGCACCCGCGGCCAGCGCTCCCCCGGCGAGCCCCAGACCAAGCGCGTGCGGCTGGTCAACCCGACCCAGGAGCTCCAGATCCTCTCGCTGCCCACCCGCGACAGCCAGCGCCAGATCACCGGGCGCCTCTGGGCCGTCACCGATGTGACCCGCGAGGGCGAGGCCGACCGGGTCAAGAACGAGTTCGTCTCCACTGTGAGCCACGAGCTGCGCACGCCCCTGACCTCGATCCTCGGCTACACCGAGCTGCTGCTCAACCGCGAGTTCAGCGCCCCAGAGCGCGTCCAGTTCACCCAGACGGTCTACAGCGAGGCCAGCCGGCTCTCGCAGCTGGTCGAGGACCTGCTCAGCGTCTCGCGCATCGAGGCCGGCAAGGTCAAGCTAAACCAGTGGCTCACCTCGCTCAACAGCATCGTGGCCGAGCTAACCACCCAGCTCAACACGCAGCTGGCCCGCCACCGCATGCTGCTGGCGGTGCCCCAGAGCCTGCCGCCGGTCTACATTGACCGCGACAAGGTCAAGCAGGTGATCTTCAACCTGCTGACCAACGCGATCAAGTACAGCCCCGCCGGCGGCCAGATCACCCTCGAGATCCGCGAGGCTCAGCCCGCCGACCTGCCGGCCGACCACCCCAAGGGCCGCTGGGTGCGCGTGGCCGTCCACGACCAGGGCATCGGCATCGCCCCGGAGGACCTGCCGCGGATCTGGGAGCGCTTCTACCGCGTGGACAACACCAACACGCGGCGCATCGGCGGCACCGGCCTCGGCCTGAGCATCACCAGGGCCCTGGTGGAGCTGCACGGCGGCCGCATCTGGGCCGAGAGCGAGCTGGGCCGGGGGTCGAGCTTCTTCTTCACGCTGCCCATCCCCGGCGCGGATCTGGTGCGCAGGGGCGCGTAGGCCCAGGCGGGTGATCTGTTGCAGGGGCGTCCCTGCGACCCTTTTTTCGTGGGGGGCCACGCCGGCCCCCCACACCCCCCGCGCGAGGGCTTCGCCCTTCGAACCCTTAA
>DAOLDO010000340.1:0-6867 GCA_035327325.1 Chloroflexaceae bacterium
CCTCAGCTCGCCGCCGTTGTGAGGCAGCCTGCTGTCCCGCGTGTTGCGAGGGGTCTACGTTCCGGTTGGCTTCTCGCGGCGCACGGGGCGCTTGCGATCCGAAGCGCGCTTGAGGCCGACGGTGCGAACCTCTAATGAGTCGGGGCCGTACTGGACTTTGACCGCGATCCTGGAGATCACGATCCTGTCGTGGAAGACCCGGCCCGCTCGGCTTAGCCTGGCGAGCGCTTCCTCGTAGGCGACTTTGGCCCGATAGACGTTCCGCTCGGCCTCTGTAAGCGCTGCCTCCAGGGCGTTGAGGGCGACCGCGCTGTGGTTCGGGTTTGGCGGGGCGTAGTCGGGGATGAGTTGCAGAGCTCTGAGGGTTGCCCGGTCCGCCCTCAGCACAGCGGGGGCCACGGGATTGAAGCGCGAGGGCATGTGTTACGTCCTTTGGTCTGTAGGTGAGCGCACATCTGAGGGCGACCCCCGTGCTAAGGCGGGTGCTCTCGGGCAAGCCCACTCTATCACGTGGCGCGTACCACGAACAATCGAGATCTCCCAGGGGAGATCTCGATGTTCCTGAAGGGGCAACGGTCTTTCCCGCGAGCACAGGGGGCTTGCCCCGAGGAGTTGTTAACGCTCCGCGAGCCAGGCCGCGATCTCCCCGGGGAAAGCGTAGCTCTCCCTTAGGCCAGGGGCCAGTTCCTCCTGACGAGTTGTGCACCCTCTATGACTAAATGCTCCGTCTCTCTCGCGCAGGGAGAGGCGCGGGACGCCCAACGCATACAGACGCCTTCTTTCCATTCTCCGCTGGCCTGAGAACGGTGCGCGTCATGAGATCGTCAGGCGCGCCGTGGGAGGGGTGGTACAATACGCGCCGTTGACGCCCCGCCGCAAGCCAAGAAGGAACGCTGATGCTCACGACCCAGGAGATCATGGCGCTCATCCCGCACCGCTACCCCTTCCTGCTGATTGACCGCGTGCTCGAGCTTGAGCCGGGCGCGCGGGCCGTGGCCGAGAAGCTGGTGAGCGCGAACGAGCCGCAGTTCACGGGGCACTTTCCCGGCAACCCGGTGATGCCGGGCGTGCTGATCGTCGAGGCCCTGGCCCAGGCCGGCGCCGTGGCGGCCCTGAGCCTGCCCGAGCACGCCGGCAAGCTGGTGCTGTTCGCCGGCATTGACGGCTGCCGCTTCAAGCGTGTCGTGCGCCCCGGCGACACGCTGCGCCTCGAGGTGAGCCTCGAGAGGATGCGCCGCGGTGTCGGCAAGGGCGCGGGCCGGGCCACTGTAGGGGGTGAGCTGGCGTGCGAGGCCGGGCTGCTCTTCGCCCTCGCCGCGCCGTAGACGCGGGCGGCGCGGCGGGCCGCAATGTAAAGCCTGTTAAAAAATCCCCTGGTGGGGCGTGAGAAACGCCCGATCAAATTGACGGTATAATCCCCATGCTGCTATAATCGCCTCACCCTGAACAACCCGAGGTCCTCTTCCCCACCCCGGCACCCTCATCCCAGGCGCTCAGGGCTCCGCTTTACAACCGATCGCCAACCTCTCGCCGCGCCACCGTACGCGGCGCTTTCGTGTGCTGCCGCCCGCCTACCGAATCTGGAAGGGGGGTGATCGCCCGCCTAAGACCAGGCCCGACGGAGTCTATCCTTCCGTAGCATGAGGAAACCTCTATGCGCGCTGTTGAACAGCCGAACCTGCGCCCCCTCGCGGGCGCCCTGCTCCTGGCCCTCTTGATCCCCGTGCTCGCCGCCTGCGGCGGCGCCCCGGCAGCCCAGCCCCCCGCCGAGCAGACACCTGAGGCCGCCACCGCGGCCCCCGCGGCGACGGACGCCGCCACCGAGCCCGCCGCGACCGAGGCCGCCCCCACCGAGGCCGCCACCGAGGGCGCCACCGAGGAGGCCACCGCCCCGGCCGCCGCCGGCGAGGGCCAGGCCACCTACGCCGAGGGCGACATGATGGGCGTCAGCACCGAGTGCGGCGCCGACGGCTACAGCGGCCAGATCCAGGCGATCGAGGCCGTGGACGAGTCCACGGTGCGCTTCGCCCTCTGCGCGCCCGACCCGGCCTTCCGCTCCAAGGTGGCCTTCACTCCCTTCGCCATCCTGCCCAGCGAGTACCTCGAGGAGACGGGCGGCACCGGCGAGCTGCTCGAGCGCCCGATCGGCACCGGCCCTTACATGGTTGACAGCTGGACCCGCGGCGATAACATCACCCTCAGGCGCTTTGACGGCTACTGGGGCGAGCCCGCCACCGCCGAGACCCTGGTCTTCCGCTGGAGCGCCGAAGCCGCCCAGCGCCTGCTCGAGCTCCAGTCGGGCACGGTGGACGGCATTGACAACCCGGCCCCCGACGCCTTCGAGCAGATCCAGGGCGACCCGAACCTGCAGCTGCTCGAGCGCGAGGGCCTGAACGTCTTCTACGTGGGCATGAACAACGTCTACCCGCCCTTCGACGACGTGCGGGTGCGCCAGGCCATCGCCATGGGCATTGACCGCCAGCGCATCGTTGACAACTTCTACCCGCCCGGCTCCGAGGTGGCGAGCCACTTCACGCCCTGCGCGATCCCCGGCGGCTGCGAGGGCGAGGAGTGGTACGAGTACGACCCCGAGGCGGCCCGCGCGCTCCTGGCCGAGGCCGGCTACGCAGACGGCTTCGACACCACCCTCGAGTACCGTGACGTGGTGCGCGGCTACCTGCCCGAGCCCGGCCGCGTCGCCGAGGACATTCAGGCCCAGCTGGCCGAGATCGGGGTCAACATCACGATCAACGTGATCGAGTCGGGCGCCTTCATTGACGCCTCCGACGCGGGCGAGCTCCAGGGCCTGCACCTGCTCGGCTGGGGCGCCGACTACCCCGACGTGTCCAACTTCCTCGACTACCATTTCGGCGGCGGCGCCAGCCGGCAGTTCGGCGAGAAGCACCCCGAGCTGGTCGAGGCCCTCAGGCAGGGCGCCTCGCAGGCGACTGACGACGAGCGCGCGCCTTTCTACGAGCAGGCCAACACCCTGATCAAAGAGCTCGTGCCCATGGTGCCGATCGCCCACGGCGGCTCGGGCGCGGCCTACCAGGCCGACGTCGAGAACCCCCACGTCAGCCCGCTCAGCAACGAGTACTTCGCCGTCATGAACCCCGGCGGCCGCGACACCTTCGTCTGGATGCAGAACGGCGAGCCCGCCGGCCTCTACTGCGCCGACGAGTCGGACGGCGAGGCTCTGCGCGTCTGCGAGCAGGTGACCGAGTCGCTGCTCTCCTACGAGATCGGCGGCACCGAGGTGCAGCCCGGCCTCGCCGAGGAGTGCGAGGCCAACGACGAGCTGACCGAGTGGACCTGCACCCTGCGCCAGGGCGTCACCTTCCACGACGGCTCGACGCTCGACGCCAACGACGTGGTGATGTCCTGGGCCGTCCAGTGGGACGCCGCCCACCCGCTCCATGTCGGCCGCGACGGGAGCTACACCTACTTCTCGGCCCTCTGGGGCGGCTTCCTCAACGCGCCGGCCGAGTAGGGCTGCCACAAGCTATGGGGAGGGCCCGGCCCTCCCCGTCGCTCCCCGCCGGAGACGGACATGCTTCGCTACACGCTCAACCGCGCCCTGGTTGCCCTGCCCGTGCTGCTCGGCGTGCTCGCCGTGACCTTCTTCCTCGTCCGGCTCATCCCCGGCGACCCGTGCACCGCCCAGCTCGGCGAGAAGGCCACCGAGGCGATCTGCGCGAAGTTCAACGCCGACAAGGGCCTGGACCGGCCGATCCTGGTGCAGTTCGGCATCTACATCCAGGATGTGTTCCGGGGCGACCTGGGCACCTCGATCAGGCTCAACCGGCCCGTCACCCAGCTGATCGCCGAGCGCCTGCCGGTCACGGTCGAGCTCGGCGTCCTGGCCCTGCTCGTGGCCGTGGCGGTCGGCGTGCCCATGGGTATCCTCGCCGCGCTGCGGCGCAACTCGGCCGTTGACGTGGCGACCATGGTCGCCTCGAACATCGGCGTCTCGATGCCCGTCTTCTGGCTCGGCCTGATGCTGGCCTACGTCTTCGCGCTGCTGCTCAGGGGCACGCCCTTCCAGCTGCCCCCCTCGGGCCGGCTCCCCTCGGGCGTCACCAGCGTGCCCTTCTACCAGGTCTGGGGCCTGGAGTTGGAGCGGGGCAGCGGGGCGAGCCAGCTGGCCCAGTTCTTCGCCAACCTCTACATCTTCAACAGCCTGATCACCTTCCAGTGGGAGGCGCTCGGGGCCTCCCTGCGCCACATGATCCTGCCGGCGGTGGCCCTGGGCACCATCCCCATGGCGATCATCGCCCGCATGACCCGCTCGGCCATGCTCGAGGTGCTGGGGCGCGACTACGTGCGCACGGCCAAGGCCAAGGGTCTGGCCGACCGCGCGGTGACCATGCGCCACGCCTTCCGCAACGCGCTGCTGCCCGTGGTGACGATCGTCGGCCTGCAGCTTGGCACGATCTTCGGCGGCGCGGTGCTCACCGAGACGATCTTCAACCTGGCAGGGGTGGGGCGCATCCTCTACGATGCGATCTCGACCCGCGACTACCCGATCATCCAGGGCTTCACCCTGGCGATCGCGACGGGCTACGTGATCATCAACCTGCTGGTTGACCTCAGCTACGGCTTGCTCGACCCGCGCATCAGGTACTAGCTGTGCCAGCGAGCAATCCTTTGCCGGCGCGACCAAGGACCAAGGACCAAGGCCGAGCAGCAGACTGAGCGGTTAGTCCTTGGTCCTTGGTCACAACCAGGCAGAGACTTCTGAAGTGCTGCACATAGGGTGTCACCCATGACCATCACCGCCGAGCCGATCACCATCACCGCGCATGTGCCGGCGGCCGAGGGGCCGTGGCGGCGGGCCTGGCGCCAGTTCCTGCGCCAGCGCTCGGCGATCATCGGCATGATCATGATCGGCATCCTGACCTTCACCGCCGTGTTCGCCCCGCTGATCGCGCCCTTCGGGCCGACCGATGTGCTGCTCGGCAAGCAGGAGGGGATCCAGCGGCGCTCGGGGCCGTGCGTCCACCTGCTCGGCTGCCCGGCCGACCAGCCCCAACACCTGATGGGCGTGGACGGCAACTTCCGCGACATGTTCAGCCGCATCGTCTTCGGCGCCCGGCTCTCGCTGCTGATCGGCTTCGCCACCGTGGCGATCTCGCTCACCCTGGGCCTGCTGCTCGGCGCCGTGGCCGGCTACGTCGGCGGCTGGGTGGACAACGTGCTGATGCGCCTGCTCGACGTGGTGCTGGCCTTCCCCTTCCTGCTGCTCGCGATCGCGATCGTGAGCGTTCTGGGGCCGGGCCTGTTCAATGCCATGCTGGGCATCGCCATCGTCAGCGTGCCGGCCTACGCCCGCGTGATCCGCGCCAGCGTGCTGTCCGCCCGCGAGGAGGACTACGTGCTGGCCGCGCGCACGATCGGGGCCAGGCCGCGCAGCATCCTCTTCGTCCACATCCTGCCCAACGCCATCTCACCCTTGATTGTGCAGGCCACCCTGGGCATCGGCACCGCCATCCTCGACGTGGCCGCCCTCTCCTTCCTCGGCCTCGGCGCCCAGCCGCCCACCCCCGAGTGGGGCTCGATGCTCTCGTCCGAGCGCAATCAGGTCTTCACCGCGCCCCACCTGGTCTTCTTCCCCGGTCTGGCGATCATGCTCACCGTGCTCGGCTTCAACCTGCTCGGCGACGGTCTGCGCGACGCCCTCGACCCGCGCCTGAAGCGCTAGGCGGGGAGCGGGGTAGACCAGGAGCGCGGGAGGGGCGGGGCCGGGCGACCCCACGTGGTCGCCCGGCCCGTCGGCGCCAGGGCGCCGACCTCCAGCCCGAGCGGAACGACGGCGGTCGTCTGGACTTGACGGGGCGCCCGGCACCGTGTAAGATCAGAGGCGGCACGACAACCAGCGCAGACAGTGACGACGAGGACGAGTAGCCCGGCCACCGCCCGACAGGGACGGCCCGCCCCGACTGAGAGCGGGCCCCGGCGCGGCCCCGGCGAAGACCCCCTCGGAGCTGCCCCCCCAACGCCCAGGCCAGTATGGGGGCACGGCCGGCGCCCGTTACAGCGCCCCCGAGGAAGGCCGAGGGATCGGCTGAGGGCCGCGGCGCACAGCGCTTCATCCCTCATCCTTCACCCCTCATCCTTCGAACATGGGTGGAACCACGAAGCGGCCCTTCGTCCCATTGCGGGCGGGGGCTTTTGTTTTGGAGCACGATGGGACGCTACGCCTACAGCCGGCCGGCGCGCCGGCGCCGCGAGGGCGGGGGCTGCCTGCAGGGGGCGATCGCCCTGCTCTTCATCGGTGCCCTGCTGGCCCTGGTCTACGCCTTCGCCATCAGGCCCATGCTCAGCCGGGCCGTGGCCGACCGCATCGGCGGACCCGCTGCCCCGCTGCCCACCCTGATGGCCACGGGCGCGCCCGCGCCCCAGGGGGCCGCCGAGCAGGCCGTCGAGCGGGCCGACGCGGTGATGCCAGACGCCGTGGCCGCCCTGCCCGTCGGCGAGGTGGTCGTCAGCGACGCCGACCTCAACGCCATGATCGCCGCCCGGCCCGAGGCGATCGCCCCCCTCGACGGGGCCAGCGTGCGCTTCGGCGACGGGGCCGCCAGGGCCCAGGTCAGCGCCTACGGCCTGAGCAGCGTCGCCACGGTCGCCCTCGCCGCCCAGGACGGGCGGGTGGTCGTCACCAGCGCCCGGCTCGACCCCCCGCTCTCGTATCTGCTCTCGGGCGACGAGATCGCCCGCGCCCTCGCCGACCGCCTCAACGCCGAGCTCGCCGCCCAGGGCCGCCGCGTCGAGGATCTGCGCGTCGAGGAGGGGAGGCTGGTGCTGGTCACGTCCTGAGGTGTGAGGTGTGAGGTGTGAGGTGTGAGGTGTGAGGTGTGAGGTGTGAGG
>DAOLDO010000341.1:0-6860 GCA_035327325.1 Chloroflexaceae bacterium
GGGGGGGGCGCCCTCGCCGGTGGCCCACCAGTTGAAGCGGATCAGGTCGCCGACCATGGTGTTCAGGCGCTCGCCGTGGCTGGCGCCGAGCACCGCCAGCGCGTCGGCCGGCAGGTCCTCCTGGCGCAGCACGCCGGCCCTGAGCGCGTCGTCAATGTCGTGGTTGATGTAGGCCACGCTGTCGCAGATCTTGATGATCTGCCCCTCCAGAGTGCGCGCCGTGCCCCAGGCGGTGGTCATGATGTCGCGGCGGGCTTTCGAGTGCAGGTAGATGCCCTCGCGCACGGCGTAGGTCAGGTTGAGGCCCCGGCCGTCCCGCTCGAGCACCTCGACGATGCGGCGCGACTGCTCGTTGTGGCGGAAGTGCTCGGGGAAGATGCGGGTGAGGGCCGTCTCGCCGGCGTGGCCGAAGGGCGCGTGGCCGATGTCGTGCCCCAGCCCAATCGCCTCGGTCAGGTCCTCGTTCAGGCGCAGGGCCCGCGCGACGGTGCGCGAAACTTGCGTGACCTCTAACGAGTGGGTCAGCCGGGTCCTGTAGTGATCCCCAAGGGGCGCGATGAAAACCTGGGTCTTGTGCTTGAGGCGCCTGAAGGGCTTGGAGTGCAGAATGCGATCGCGGTCGCGCTGGTAGGCCGGCCTGATGGCGCACGGCTCCTCGGGGCGCTCGCGCACGGCCTCGTCGCTGAAGGCGGCCAGGGGCGAGAGGGTCTGCCGCTCCAGGGCCTCGCGGCGCTCGCGGACGCTGAGTGTGGTCATAGGCAACACTGGTGATGGGCACGAGCCGGCGCTGAGCTGCTGGGCCGCCGCCAAATTATAGCGCACCTGCCCCCGCGCTGGGGGCGCGCCGCCCGCTGTTCCCCGTGCGCGCCTTCCGTTGTAATTCCGTCCCCCCGCGGGATGCGCTCTTTACGCGCGGCTGGGCCGGGCGGTGCTAGACTCTGGGCAGGCGGCTGAGCCGCCAACCGTCCTCACACCATCCCCTTCTATCCCCCCAGCGACCGGCGGCCCGCGCTGTCCCCCAGCGCGGGCCGCATCTTCTTGCTCCTGGGCCGCCGGCTCAGCCCGCCGCGAGTGTCTCGCCCTCGTCGGCGGGCGGCGCGGCCCGCGGGGGCGCGTAGGGGGTGAGGGCCCGCCAGACGGCCAGGGCGGCGCCCGCGACCGCGTGGATGACGATCACCAGGTTGAAGTAGAGGGCGTGGCCGCTGGCGGCGGCGGCCTCGGCGCTCAGGGCCAGGCTCTCGATGCGCTGGGCCACAAAGAAGGTGAAGAAGTAGAGGCAGAAGCAGCAGAAGGCGGCCAGCCCCAGCTCGCGCCTGCGGGCGGCCAGCCAGCCCAGGAAGAGGGCGAACGGCGCGGCGAAGACCGTCCAGACCAGGGCGCGCACCACGCTGTCGTTGCGGGCGCCCCCGGTGGAGGCCAGGCTGTAGGCGGCCCAGGCCACGCCCGCGGCCAGGGCCACCAGCATGATCAGCAGGGTGCGCGCGTCAAGACGGCGAGACATAAGGCTCCTCTCACGGGCGCGACTGGCGGCGCCCGCGCGTGATCAGTGGGTGAGCGGGTTCACCGAGGGCTTGACCCCGCTGAAGATGGCGCTGGCCCAGAGGGCCAGGCCGGCGGCGACGACGACGGCGACCAGGGCCCAGGCGACCGCCCGGCCGAGGGGCCGGGGCAGCATGGGCTCGAGCAGGGCGGCCACGCCCGCGCAGACGATCGGCGCGCTGAAGTAGCCGTAGCGCACCTGCTGATTGGTCACGATGTCCACGGCGAGGAAGAGCAGGGCGCTCGCCAGCCAGGCCCCCACCAGCAGCCGCGCCCGCCCCGCCGTGCGCCAGAGCAGCGCGCCCAGGCCGGCGGCGACGAGGGCCAGGGGCATGGGCGCGAACGAGGCGTTCAGCCCCACCCAGATCTGCCGGAGCAGGGCGTCGCGGTCGGTCAGCTGGTTGGTGCTGTCGGTGGTGGCCGTCGAGCCGTCGAGCATGCCGCCGACCATCAGGCGGGCCGCATCGGCGTACTGCACGGCCAGGGCGACCGCCGAGGCCGCCAGGAGCGCCAGGGCCCACCCGCGCCAGTGGGCCACATCGGGGCCCGCCAGGGCCCGCCGGGGCGCCACGCGCCCCGCGGCGACGGCGCGTAGCCGCGGCCAGAGCCCGGCCAGCAGGTAGAGGCCGATGGCGATCCCCGCCAGCAGCAGCCCGCCGGGATGGATCAGGAAGTTCACCGCGCAGAGGGTCGTGGCGGCGACCCAGCCCAGCCGCCCCCGCGGCGTGGGCCCCGCCAGCACCACCATGAACAGCAGGGTCAGCCACTGGCCGACGATCTGCTTCACGAAGCCCCAGTAGAGCGCCGTAAGCTGCATTGGCAGCAGGGCGATCAGGCCCGCCGCGACCAGGGCCGCCCGCTCGCCGAGCCCCAGCCGCCGCGCGAGCAGGCCCACAAGCAGGGGTGTGGTGCCGTCGAGCAGCGCGTACAGGCCCTGGAGGGCCAGCCCCCGGTCGGCCACCAGCGTGCCGGGCAGGGCCAGGATGAAGGCCGTCGGCGAGACCACGGCGACGCGCCGGCTGAACTCGGACGGCCGGTCGAACAGGGTCAGCTCGCCCAGCTGCACGTTGCGCAGCCGCCCGCTGTTGACCAGCTGGTCGTGCGCGAAGAAGAGCGGGAAGAGCACGCCCATGAGTCTGATCGCCAGGGCGATCAGGGTGATCAGCAGCAGGGCCCTGATGAAGCCCGCCGAGGCGTCGGGCTCGGCCTGGGGCAGGACTCGCCCGGCGCCCCAGACCACGGCGGCGCTCATCAGGCCCGCGCCCAGCAGCCGCCCGTGCCACGGGGCCGCCAGCCCCGGCACGAGGGCGGCGTGGGCCACCAGGGCGCCGACGACGGCGAGGCCGACCCCCGCCGTGGCGAGCAGGCCCAGGCCGAGCTGGCGCGCGACGCCGACCCAGAGCAGGGCCAGGCCGAGCTGGGCGGCGATCACCACGGGCGGCGGCAGGTGCCACGCCCCCTGGCGCCAGCCGACCGCCGCGGCGTCCACGCGCACGCCGAGGGGCCGGTCGTCGGGGGGCACCACGGTGGTCTCGCTGCGCAGGCCGAGGCGGGCCTCGCCGTCGGACAGGGCGCCGGGGGGCAGGAGCAGCGTGTAGCGGCGCGGCTGGTCGGGGGCGGCGAGGACGACGAAGGGCCGACCGTCGAGGGCCAGGGCCAGCTCGCGGGGCGCCGCGCTGCCGGGCGGCAGCCAGCCGAGGGTGAGCGAGGCGGTCGCCGGGCCCGCCGTGGCCGGGCCGCGCAGGATGAGCGCGGCGTCGCCGCTCGCCCAGCGGTAGGTCGTGCCCGCCTGGTCCTGCTGGGGGCCGTGGAAGCCGGGCACGGCGGCGCGGTCGTGGCGCTCGCCCCCGTCGAGGGTGTAGCCGGGGGGGCTGAGGCGCACGGCGATCAGGTTGGCCGCCAGCACGGCGGCGAGGGCCAGGGCGGCGAGGGCCAGGGGGCGCATGAGCCGGCCCAGGGCCGTCGCGGGCGCGCCGAGCCGCGGCCCGGCGAGGGCGGGGCGCTCGGTGCTGGCGGCGGTGGGTCTGGTGCTCATCGCGCGGCCGGCGCTCCTGTGCTGACCTCACCCCCCAGCCCTCTCTCCGGCACGGAGAGGGGGGGGCGTGCGCAGCGCGGCGGTGGTGGGGCCGTCAAAGCCAGTCGTCTCACTGCTGCCCCAGCCCCCTGATGCGCCTGGCGGCCTGCTCCTCGAGGGCGGCGATCGCCTGGCGCAGGCGCTCGGCCTCGGCGGCGAGGGCGGCCAGGCGGTCCTCGAGCTGGCCGAGGGTGGCGACGTAGCGCTGGCGCAGGGCGCCCTCGTCGCCCTCGCGGCCGAGGGGCTGGAGGCTGCCCTGGATCTGGCGCTGCTGCTTGTAGATCGCCTCGCGCTCGGCCTCGAGCCTGTGGATGCGGGCCTGGGCCTCGTCGGCCTGACGGTACAGGGCCAGGATGGCGGCGAGGGCCTTGAGCGTCTCCTGGTCGAGCAGCCGGTCGCGCATGAACGCCTGGAGCTGGGCGCCGCTGAGGGCGCGCACCTGCTCGTGGCGGCTGGTCAGGCGGCGCTCGGTGACGGCGAAGCTGACCCGGGCGTGGGGCGGGCAGGGCACGCGCCAGCGGGCGAAGCCCGCGCTCTCCTCGTCGGGGGCGCGGGGCGCGGCGACCTCGTAGCCCGCCAGGCGACCGTGCTCGACCATCACCTCGGCGGTCCGGTCGAGGCCGCTGCTGAGCTGGTAGGTCGTGGTGAGCAGGTCGTGCTCCTCGAAGACCGCGTAGTCGCCCTTGAAGCTGACGCCGACGAGCCGGCGGGCGCCCTGGCGCTCCTCACTCACGGCGATGCCAAGCTCGACGGCGAAGGGGACGATCAGCTCGGCGCCGGCGCGGGTGAAGGGCAGCACGGCCTCGCCGGCGTAGTCGCCGCCGTCGAGCACCGTCACCGGGCCGCGCTCGAGGGTCAGGCCGGTCTCGTTGGTCAGGCGCAGCGAGGCGACGGGGTGGCGCGGGTGCTTGGCGCCGTTGTAGAGCAGCTCGCGGCGGGCGGGCAGGCGCCGGCTGAGGATGGGCACCATGGCCGACTGGCCGCGGGCCACGCTGACCGGGTGCTCGACGCTGTAGGCGAACAGGGCGCCCCGCTCGTCGCCGCCGGCGGCCACCTGCACGGCCTCCTCGAGCTGGGCGGCGCTGAGGCGCTCGGTGACGGCCGCGCGCTTGCGGGCGCCGCCGTAGCCCGCGTCCGCCGCCTCGGCCAACATCGCGCCCGCGAGCATGGGCGCCGCGGCGGGGGCCGGGGGGGCCTGGGCCGCTGCGTCGAAGAAGATCGGCGCGTCAACCGTGCGCTCCTCGTCCCGCACCAGGGGGCGCTCGGGGGTGCGCGGCTCGTAGAGCCCGTAGCGGAACGAGACGGGCATGCCGGCCATCAGGGTCAGCCGGACGTCGGCCAGGTCCTCCTCGAGCTGGTTGTCGAACAGGCCCCAGCCCTGGAGCAGGACGAAAGACGAAGGACCAACGACCAAAGGCGCGCCATCCTGCCCAGACGCCGGCTGTTGCCCTTCGAGGCCAATCGCTGTGCCGGCCCGGCCTTCGTCTATGGTCTTTGGTCTTTGGTCCTCCTCGAAGAGCAGGCGGTAGCTGACGCGCCAGGCGGGGGCGGGGGCAATGTAGCCGACGAGCAGCTCGTGGTCGCCGGGGGTGAGGCGCAGGGCGGCGGCGCGGCGCTGCTCCTCGCTCTGGGCGGCGCGCAGGAAGTAGGCCAGGTCGGCGGCGGCCCCCTCGTCCAGCAGCTCGAGACGGGCCACGTCCTCGACGGGCACGGCGCGCACCTGGCGCGCCTCCGGGGCGTAGACCGAGACGATGGCGCGGCGCAGGGGCTCGTCGGGCTCGTAGTCCACGCCGACCACCAGGCCCTCGACGGGGGGCTCGGCCTTCTTGCCGTCGCCCAGGCTGAGGCGCACCGGGCGACCCCGCAGGTCGCGCAGGAGGTCGAGCAGGCTGCGGCTGTCGCTCAGGTGGACGCTGCCGCGGGCGAGGCGGGCGGCGCGGTCCTCCGGGGTCTCGAAGTCCACGCCGAGGACCTGGCCGGCGCCCAGGTCGGCGGCGACCAGGCTCTTGAGCACATCGTCCATGGCCTCGCGGGGGAAGCTCAGCTCGAGGCGCTCGCCGCTGTGGGCGCCGCGGCGCTCGAAGTAGCCGACGCCGTGCTTGAAGAGGATGATCCTGGTGATGGGCAGTGTGGGCATGGGGCTCCCTTCGGGCCGCGGGTCACCTGGGGGTATAGTACCACACTGTCTTCGGAGCGCTGCGCCCCCGGCCCCCAGGGCCACCCCCGCGGGCAGGACCTGAACGGCGGCGCCCAGGCGCCACAAATGGTGGTATCATCCCCACAGGCAGCACCCCGCAGGAGAAACCCCTATGGACGACCAGACCGCGCCCGACGCGGGCGCCGCCCCGCCCCTGTACATTGTCTCCGGGGGCGAGGGCGTGGTGGGCGCCGAGGTGGCGCGCCTGGTGCTCACCCAGTTCGACGGCGTGCGCGTCCCCCTGATCGTCGTGCCGAATGTGCGCGACCCGGACCAGATCGGCGATGTGGTCGGCCAGGCCGCGGCCAGCGGCGGCACCATCCTCCACACCCTGATGGAGACGCCGCTGCGCAGGGAGCTGGTGCGCAAGGCGAGGGCCAGCCAGGTGGCCGAGATTGACCTGGTCGGCGCGGTGCTCGCCCGCGTCGCCACCCTGGTGGGCAAGGAGCCCCTGGGCAGGGCGGGGCTCTACAGGCAGCGGCGCGCGGCCTACTTCGAGCGGCTCGAGGCGATCGATTTCTCGATCCAGCACGACGACGGGGCGCACACCGACGACCTCGACCAGGCCGAGATCGTGCTCGTCGGCGTCTCGCGGGTCGGCAAGACGCCCCTGAGCATGTACCTCTCCGTCCTGGGCTGGAAGGTGGCCAACATCCCCCTCGTGCAGCAGGTGCCGCCGCCCGAAGCCCTCTTCCGGGTTGACCGGCGCCGGGTCATCGGCCTGATCGTCGAGGCCGAGCAGATCACCGCCCGCCGGCGCCACCGCCAGCGCAGCAGCGGGATGGACTTCGGCAGCCGCTACCTCGACCAGGACACCGCCGAGGACGAGATGGACTGGGCCCGCCGCCTCTTCCGCCGCCAGGGCTGGGCCATGGTCAACCTCACCGACAAGTCGATCGAGGAGAGCGCCGACGAGATTATCGCGCTGACGACGCGCTGGTTCAGGGGTGAGGATTAGGGGCTGCCGCCCCTGCCGCCCCGCTCCGGGGCCGCCGCCCCTTCACCCCGCCGCTTCTTGAGGGGGGCGCCCCCCGGCCCCCCCACCCCCCC
>DAOLDO010000342.1:0-6843 GCA_035327325.1 Chloroflexaceae bacterium
GGGGCGTCGCCAAGCTCATCGCCGAGCGCCGCCCCCCTCCTCCCGCGGGATCACCGCGATGTTCAGGCGCGTCAAGCCCCCGCCTCGTCGGCCAGCACCGCGAGCGCGACCAGGGCCCCGCGCCAGGAGCGGGGGTCGGTCGTGCCCCGGGCGATGTGCAGGCGGAACTCGTGGCGCCCGCGGTCGTCGCTCCCGGCGCTGACGATGACCCGCGCGGTCGGGGCCATCTGCTCGACGGTCTCACGGATGATGCGCCACTGATGGCGGTCGCGGGTGGTCAGGGTCAGCTCGACGGTGATCACGGGGGGCTCCTATGTCTCGACGATGTAGCGGCGCAGGATGCTCATGGCGTTCCTCTGAGGGCGTCCAGCTCGTCGTGGGCCGCGAGCCAGCGCCGGTCGGCGTCCGGGTCGGCGCCGACGCCGAGGCGGGTGCTGATGCGAGCGAGGGCCGCCCGCTCGTTGCTGAGATCGCCCAGGGCGATCGAGCGCTGGGCGCGGATGAGATCCGCCCGCACGGCGTCGAGCTCGCCGGCCAGGGCGCGGGCCGCGACGATCGCGGCGACGACGTACTCGACGGCGGCCGCGGCCGCCCCGCCCTGGGCGGTGGCGAGGGCCGCCGCGTGGGCGCTGGCGAGCCGGTCGAGGGCGGCGAGGGGCGGGGCGTCGGGCATCGCGTACTCCTTGGATCGCGGGCTGTGCGGCCCGCAGCGGCGGGGGTCCGGCAGGCCGCCCAGCACCGCGCAGCCGCCGGCGTGCTCGACGATGTAGCGGCGCAGCGCCTGGGGCCGGCAGCCGATCTCGCGGGCCAGGTCGGAGAGGCTCTCGCGCGTCGTGCCGTCGGGGAGGCGGACGCGGACGCCGCGGTAGACAGTCGCGGGCGACTCGGCGAAGGGCATCAGGGGCCCTCCTCGGCGAGCTCGGTCAGCTCCTCCGTGTCGAGCTCGACCACGCGCTCGACGAGGCGGGCCAGGGCGGCCAGGGTCGCGGGGTCCGCGTCGGGGGCGGCCGTGATGGTGGCCAGGCACTGGAGGCGCTCGACGCGCCGGCGCCAGAGCCAGCGCCACGGGGTCCAGGCGTTGCCGCCGCCGCGGGCGCGCACGCAGCGCCAGTGCCGCCCGTGGCGCCGCCCGATGCGGCCGGGGGCGATCAGCGGCCCCTCGCCAGGGCCGAGCAGGGCCTCGAACTCCGAGAGGTCCACGTAGCGGGTCCAGTCGTCGCGGTGGTTGCTCATGGTCTCCTCTCAGCCGCGGCGGCCAGCGCCAGCAGCAGCTCGCGCCGCGTGTCGTCGGCGGTGTGCCGGGCCTCCCAGCGGAGCCAGGTCGCCCGGGCGTGGAGCTCGGCGCGGTCGGCATACCAGGCCCGGATCTGCGCGGCCCGGGCGTGGCCCAGCTGCGGGCGCCGGTAGCGCCGCCGGCCGGGGTAGGCAACGCAGCGCGAGCACAGGGTCTGCCGGCGGTTGGTCCACCAGCAGCTGCGCCCCTGCCGGGGGCGGCACCCCCGGCGGGCCGTGCAGCCGCAGCGCCGGCAGCGGCCCCGCATCGAGAAGCGGGGCCAGTAGCGGCGCAGGGCGGCCGGCGGGGCGTGGTCGGGCCACTCGATGATGGTGGCGAGCAGGTCAGCGCGACTCACGGGGCACCTCCAGGCCAGGGAGCTCCGGGGCCCCCTGGCGCCTGAGCAGCTGATCCACCGGCGGCGGGCCGACCCAGCCGCAGCGCCGGTCCCGGCAGTAGCGGCGCGGGCGCTTGCGTCCCCAGAGGGCCACGGGGCCGCCGCAGCGGGGGCAGCGAGAGCGAGAGAGCGAGAGAGAGAGCGAGAGAGAGAGCGACACATCAGGCCTCCTCCTGGGCGGCCTGCGCCGCCTCCCAGCGCGCGTAGGCGGTGCGGTGCCAGCGGTCGTAGGCCGCCTCGTCGAGCGGGCGCAGGGACCAGCCGCGCGGCCCCTCGTCGAGGTAGCGGTACAGCGCCCAGGGCCGGCAGCCCAGGTCGCTGGCGAGGGCCGCGAGCGTCGGGTAGACGTGCCGCGGGGTGGCGACCGGGGCGCTCATCCCGCCACCCCCTCCCCGGCCCGCCGCAGCGCGCCGAGGCGGTGCGCCAGCCGCTCATAGGTCGCGTCGTCGAGGTCGTCGACCAAGGCGTCGAGGGCGTCCTGCCAGCGGGCCAGGTCGCCGGGGCTGGGGACGCTGCCGCTGCTCTGGGCGCGCGACTGGGCGGCGACCAGCGTGGCCTCGAGGCCGGCGGCGGTGGCGAGGTCGACGTCGAACGGCGAGGGTGTGGGCGCGTCGCCCGCCTCGCCGAGCGCCCAGCCCAGGGCCTCGTCGGTGGCGGCGAGCAGGGCGGTGGTCAGCTCGTCGAAGAGCTCGTCGTCGCCCAGCGGCTCGTCGCCGTCGGTGGCGAGCCCCCAGGCCAGGCAGAGCAGGCGCCGGAGCCGGGGCGGCGCGGCCCTGAGGTCGTCGGCCAGCGCCCGCTCGGCGGCGGGGTAGCGGCTGGGCTGCTCGGCCGCCGCGGGCGCCGCCGGCGCGGGCCGGGCGAGCAGGGCCTCGACGCGGGCCGCCGCCGCCTCCCAGGCCGCGCGCCCGGCCGCCGGGGACTCGCTCCCCGCCGGGTAGTAGCTGTACTTCGCGTCGACGCCGCGCCCGCCCTCGCAGACGGCGAAGCGGCGCTGATCGCCGTCCCAGGCCAGGAGCAGGCTCGCGGCCTGGGCGCGGGCGGCGAGGGCCTCGAAGGCGTCGGCCGGCGCCGGGTTGGCGTCGAGGGGCGCCCCCGCGCGCCGCCAGGCGTCGGCGGCGGCCCCGGCGGCCTCGGCGGGCCGATAGCAGGCGGTCATGTTGGCGAGTGTTCCGTCCCATGCCTGGGCCTGGCCGTCGCCGCGCTCGCGCCAGGACCAGCCCGCGGGCAGGGCGGGGGGCGGGTCCGCACCCGGGCGGGCGGCGCGGGCGGGCTCGGCGGCCTGGAGCTGGGCGAGCTCGTAGCGCCAGCCCTCGGGCGAGCGGTCCTCGGTGTACAGGCGGTCGCCCTCCCGGTCCTGGCGCATCCGCACCTTGCCGGGCCGCCCGCCGGGCTCCGCCTCCCAGCCGCCCAGGCGCGAGAGGTCGGTCAGCTCGGCGTCGGTGAGCGGCGCGTCGCCCAGCCCGACGGGGGCGGGCTGCTCGTCGAGGCTGGCGAAGCCCATCCCCCGGGCGATGCCGGCGATCTCGGCCAGGCGCCGCGTCCGGCGATCCGCGTCGGGGTCGCGCGCGGCCTGCTGGTGAGCCGCCGCCAGCCGCCAGCGGGCCTCCTCGCTCCCGTCCTCCCACTTCTGGGCCTCGAGCAGGCTGTAGCAGCCCTCGCAGTGCTTCCCGATGAGCACCGCGCTGGTCGCGCCGCAGCGGGCGCAGGGCGGGTGCGGGCGGGGGGCGTGGCCGATGGGGGCGGCGGGCACAGAACCCGTCCCCGGGGACGGGTTGTTGGGCGCGAGCAGCTGCTCGGCCTGGCGCTTGGAGGGGGCGACGGGCGCGGCGAGCAGCTGCTCGATCAGCGCGTCGTCGGCCTGGGCGGTCAGGTGCGCCACCGAGAAGCTGAGCCATCCGGAGATCACGGCGTCGCGGAAGCGGCCGTCGGCGCGCCCGCGGGTGGCGATGGCGACCAGGCGCTGGGCGGCGCGCTCCTGCAGGCCGGTCGCCTCCAGGAAGAGCCCCCACTCGCCGTAGCGCTGGGCGTCGACCCGGGCGTCGGCCACCGCGGTCGCCTTCTCCCAGAGCGCCTCGCCGCCCTTACGGTCGGCCGCCAGCGCCCGGTCGACGTGGCGCTGCATCGTCGTCGAGAGCTGCGGCAGGCCGCCGGGCTCCGCGGCGACGACGAGCGCCCCCTCGGCGGCCTGCGCCTGGGCCAGTTCAACGATGCGGTCCACGCGCTCCCCCTCAGCGATCACCAGGTCGAGCGCCACGCGCTTCCGCGCCTCGGCGATGCGCCCGTCGACCTCGGCGCCGGGGCCGATCGGCCCCCAGCTGGTCGCGTAGCCCTCGGCGGCGTTGGCGAGGCGGGCGTCGCCGGCGGGGCTGACCTCCCAGGCCCAGCCGGGGAGATCGGCGGGGACCGGGGGCAGCGCGGGGGGCGCCGCCGCCGGGTCCTCGGTTTCGGTGTGCATGTGCTATCCTTCGTGGTGTGTTCAGTCCCGACGGCCGCCGGTGGTTTGCCCTCCCCGGCGGCCGTCGGCGTTAGTTGCGGGCCGCGCGCGCGATCCCCGGGGTCGCGCGCAGCTGGCGGTAGGCGAGGGCCGCCCGGCGCCGCCAGGGGAGTGCCCGCGCCGCCAGGGCCAGATCGCGGGCCAGGACCGAGGGCAGCACCCCGGGCCAGTCGTCGCGCAGGGCCACGGCCACGCCCAGGCGCGTGTCGAGGCGGCCCTCGGGGTCGGCCGCGTCGGTCGTCGCGATGGCGTAGAACGGATCGAGGGGCTCGGCGGCGCGGCGCAGGTGGGCGGCGATGGGGGTCACGACGGCCTCCAGAGGCGCTCGTCGCCCTGGGCCACGGGGCGGCGCTCGGGGACGGCGGGGGCCAGGGCGTGCTCGAGCTCACTGGCCCGGGCGTCGAGCCGGTCGGCGAGGCTGAGCAGCAGCTGCTCGGGTGCCTCCCCCGCCGGGGTGTGCCGGCGGGCCTGCTGGGCGTAGGCGCGCAGGCACTGCGCCACGCGCGCGGCGAGCGGGTCAGGGACCATCGGCGGACCTCCAGGGGTTCGCCGCCCGGGTCATCCCGGCGGGCGGCTCGGCGCGGGCGATGCGGCGCAGGTCCTCGACGCTGAGCTGGCCCTGGGCGTGCGCGAGGAGCGCGCCGTAGGGCACCCAGCCGATGTAGACGCCCGTCGAGGCCTGGACGGCCTCGACCCACTCGATCCCGACGGTGAGATGCAGGGCGTCGCCGTCGTAGCGGGCCGCGAACCCGACGGGCGTCCCGTCGTCGCCGAGGATCACGCCGCCAACGGTGGCGGGGGTCTCGTCGTCCATCTCAGTCCCTCCAGGGGGTGTAGCGGGCGCGCAGGAACGCGATCCGCAGGTGGTAGCGCTCGGCCTCATCATCCTGGCGCCGGATCATCCGGGCGATGGCCTCGCTCAGGGCCTCCCAGGCCGGCTGGACCGGCGCGGGCAGGACCGCGACGGGCGGGGCGGCCGGGGCCAGGTCCGAGGTCGGACCCGGGAGGGCGGCGCGGACGTGGGCGACGTGGGCCCGGGCGCGGCGCAGGCGCCGGGCGACCGTCGCCTCGCCCTCGCCGGCGGCCAGGGCGGCCGCGATGGCGCGCCACTGGGAGGATCCGGGGGCGGGCGGCGGGGTCGCGCGGGCGCGCGGGGCGAGGCGAAGGGAGCTCATAGCGCCCGCCCGTAGATGCGGGCCTTCGCGGCCTCGACGGTCTCGCCGGCGTCCCGGGCGGCCTCGGCCAGGGTGAGCCAGCCCTCGGCCAGGCCCAGGCGCTCGACCGTGGGGTCGTGGGTCAGCCGGTCGCGCTCGACGGCGCCCAGCAGGCGGGCGACGAGCTCGCGGGGGACCGGGTCGTCGGGGTGGCGGTCCATCCAGGCGCGGGCCTGGGCGGCGACGGTCGCGGCGGTGATGGGCATGGGAACCTCCGTGGTAGACTTGCGGCGGCGCGTGGTGGGAACCTCCGCGCCGGGCCCGGCTGCTGAACTCAGCCGGGCCGCTGTATATCAGTAGCCCTCGGGGGCGCGGTAGGCCTCGAGGTTCTGGAAGCGGGTGGTCCGGGCCTCGAAGCGCAGGGGGACCACGCCGAGCGGGCCGTTGCGGTGCTTGGCGATGTGGACCTCCGCCAGGCCCCTCTTCTCACTCTCCTTGTCGTAGACCTCGTCGCGGTAGATGAACCAGACGAGGTCCGCATCCTGCTCCAGGCTGCCCGACTCTCGGAGGTCGGAGAGCATCGGGACGTGGTCCTGGCGGGCCTCGACGGCGCGGGAGAGCTGGGAGAGGGCGATCACCGGGGCGTCCAGCTCGCGGGCGAGGGCCTTGAGCCCGCGGCTGATCTCGCTGACCTCCTGCACCCGGTTCTCCTTGGACCCGCCGCCGCTCATCAGCTGCAGGTAGTCGACGATGAGCAGGTCGCAGCCCTGCTCGGCGACCAGGCGCCGGGCCCGCGAGCGCACCTCGGTGACACTCAGCCCGGGCGTGTCGTCGATGTGGATCGGCAGCTCCGACAGCACGCCCATCCCGTCGAAGGCCCGGGCGAGCTCGTCGTCGCGGAGGTCGCCCAGGCGGAGGCGCTGCATGTCGATGCCGGTGTGCATCGCCAGGATGCGCTGCATGAGCTGGTCGCGGCTCATCTCGAGGCTGAACACGCCGACCGTCGCGCCCGCGAACGCGACGTTGTAGCCGAGGCTCAGCGCCAGGCTGGTCTTGCCGAGGCTCGGGCGGGCGGCGAGCAAGATGAGGTCGGAGGGCTGGAGGCCGCCGGTGATGGCGTCGAGGTCGTGGTAGCCCGTGGCCAGGCCGGAGATTCGCCCGCCGCGGGCGCGCATCAGCTCGATCCGGGTGTAGATCTCGTTGACGACCTGGCCCGCCGGGACGAAGGCCTGGGTGGAGCGGCGCTGGGAGACCGCGAAGACCTCGGCCTCGGCCTGGTCCAGCGTGGACTCGAGGTCGGGGGCCTCGTCGTAGCCGAGGGCGGCGATCTTGCCGCCGGCCTCGATCAGCCGGCGCAGCACGGCGGTGCGCTCGACGATGCGGGCGTAGTACTCGACGTGGACCGCCGTCGGGGTCTCGGCGGCCAGCTCGCCCAGGAAGGCGAAGCCGCCCACCAGGTCGAGGCGCTCGTGGCGGCGCAGCTCGGCGGCCACCGTGGCCAGGTCGGGGGGCTCGCGGCGGTGGT
>DAOLDO010000343.1:0-6840 GCA_035327325.1 Chloroflexaceae bacterium
CACAGGCTTGCCCTGGGCCAGGGCCGCCTTGATCGCGTTGACGCTTGTGGCGGGCAGCTTCTGGAAGCCCGTGATGCGCCGCAGGGTCGCCTCGGCCTGGGCGGGGGGGGGGGGAGGGCCGTGGCCGGGGTTCTGGTGGTCGCTCGGGGCGGGCCTGTAGGGCCAGGCGGCCTCGCTGCACACGCCGACCGTCTGGAGCACCTGGGCGGCCTTGATCGGGTCGGTGCCCACGTCGCCAGGGATGCCGTCCCGGCTCTTGACCGCCCAGTAGAGGAACTGCTCCGAGAGGTCCGTCGGGTCCTTGCTGAGGATCTGGTAGGCGGCGGCCAGGGTGAAGGCGACGCAGCTGTTGCGCACGCCCTGGTTCTCGGGCCTCGGCAGGGCGAAGAGGGGCTCGACCCGCTCGGGCAGGCCGACGGGGACGCTGAACGAGGCGGCGTCGAGGTCGCTGTACTCTTCGAGGAAGAGGCCCTCGCCGCGCTCCTGCTCGACGGGCACACTGAACGAGAGGTCGGCGGGCAGCAGGGCGCTCGCCGCGCTGATCATCGGGCTGAGGGCCTGCTCGCTCATGCCGAGGGCGGCGGCCAGGGCGGCCCGCCCGCTGCCGAACTGCTGGTTGCTCGAGCGGGCCGTCGAGACGAGCTCCTCGACGCTCCTGATCCAGAACGCCTCGAGCTTCGTGCGCAGGGCGGCGTCAATCGCGTCCACCTTCTCCAGCGGGATCAGCTCGCGCATAGGGTGCCTCTCTGCAATGGGCGGCGGGAGGGCCTGGGCACGTTCTGTTGGCCACGGGCCGGGGCCTACAGCAGTAGCTTACAGCTAAGGACGAGCGTAGGTCGAGCAGGGCCGCTCAGGCGCAGAGACTTGGCGGCTTGGCGCGAGCGTACCCGAACGGCATTGGGCCTACAGCAGCGAGAGGATGCCGCGGATCAGGGCGGCGAAGCGGGGCTTGGCTTGCTCGCCCGCCTCGAGTACTTCCTCGTGGTTGGCCGGGGGGCCGTCGGGCAGGGCCAGGTTGGTGATCAGCGAGAGGCCGAGCACGCGCATGCCGCCGTGGCGGGCCACGATCACCTCGGGCGCGGTAGACATGCCGACGGCGTCGGCGCCGAGGCCGCGCAGCAGACGCAACTCGGCGGCGCTCTCGAAGCTGGGGCCGGCGACCATGCAGTACACGCCCTCGCGCAGGGTGAGGTCGAGGGCGGCCGCGGCCTCGTGGGCGATCGCGGCCAGGTCGTTGCGGAAGGCGCCGACCATGGGCGGGAAGCGCGGGCCGAGGCGGTCGTCGTTGGGGCCGATCAGGGGGTGGTGGCCGGCCATGCCCGGCATGAAGATCTGGTCGGTGATGCGCATGATGTCGCCCACCCGCCAATCGGGGCGCAGGCCGCCGGCGGCGTTGGTGACGATCAGGGCCTCGCAGCCGAGGGCCCGCAGCACGCGCACAGGGAAGGTGACCTCCTGCATGCTGTAGCCCTCGTAGAAGTGGAAGCGGCCGCGCAGCACCGCCACGGGCTGCCCCTCCATCGTGCCGAGGGCCAGCTCGCCGCGGTGGCCGGGGACGCGCGGCTCGTGGAAGCCGGGGATGGCGGCGTAGGGGACCACCGTCGCGTCCTCGAGCTCGTCGGCGAGGGCGCCGAGCCCCGAGCCGAGGATCAGGCCGACCCGGGGGGCGACGGCGGAGCGTGACTGGACGGCGGCGCGGGCGGCTTCGATCTGATCGTACACTGCTCTACCTTCCTCTGCGGAGTAGCTCGCGCTTCTCGGTTTCGAACTCTTCGGGCGAGAGGATGCCGCGGTCGCGCAGGGCGGCCAGGCGCGTCAGCTCGTCAACGAGGTCGGGCGGCTGGACGGCCTGGGCCCGGCCGACGCCGGGCTCGCGCTCGGGCAGGTAGCCGTAGCCGCGCTCGTGGTTGTGCTTGGCGTCGAGCATGGCCCGCTTGAACTCGATCGGGCCCTCGATGCGGTCCATCACGTTGACCCCCTCCTCGCCCGAGGCGGTCAGGATCTCGACCGTGCCGAAGTTCAGCATGCGCCCGAACAGGCTCTGGCGCAGCTCGACATCGTTGATCTTCTCGAGGGACGAGTCGGTCACGCGCTTGTTGAGGATGCCGCGCACCTGGATGACCCGCCGGTCGGTGATCACGTACTGCTCGCTGGTCCAGCGCAGATAGTCCATAAAGCCGCTGATCAGCACGATCACGCTGATCCCCACGCAGATCAGCAGGATGAGGTTGCTTGCGGTGATCCCGCCGAAGCTGACGCTGGTGGTATCGAAGGCCATGTTCGAGGCGACGCCCGCGGCCACCAGGAGCGCGATCAGCGACAGCTCGGTCAGGATGTTGGCGATCAGCACGAAGATATGCTGGCGGGCGACGTAGAGGATCTGCTCGCCCCGGCCGAGCAGGCTGTCGAGGTAGGCCATGACGTCACTCCTTAATCGGCGCCCCTGACATCGTCCAGGAAGGCGACCGATTTGAGGTCACGCTCGAGCAGCTGCCGCAGGTAGGAGCGCAGGAGCCGCTCGGCCTCGGCGCGCACCTCCCGCGACAGCCGCAGGGCCTCGATCGCCGCGAGGGGCTGGCCCTGCAGGTAGCGCAGCAGGCGGAAGGCCGCCCCGCTCATCGGCAGGGCCCCTCGGTCGGCGCCGCGGTCGCGTGGGCAGAGCACCCCGCCCATGCTCGGGCTGAAGCGGTCGGCCTCCTCGGTCAGCACCTCGCCGCAGACGGCGCAGTGGTGCAGGTGGGGCCTGTAGCCGGCCAGGTGGAGCAGCCGCAGCTCGTAGGCCCGCAGCACCAGGTCGGGGCTGGCCGTGCGGTCGAGGGCGCCGAAGCTCTCGATGAGCAGGTCGAACAGGGGGCGGTTCTCCTCCTCCTCCTCGGTGAAGCGGTCGTAGAGCTCGGCGGCGTAGTAGGCGCAGCTCAGGCGCCGCAGGTCGGCGCGCAGGGCGGCGTGGGCGCCGACCGTCTGGCTCTGAGTGATGATATCCAGGTTCCGGCCGATGGCCAGCAGCATGCTGGCGTGGGTGAACAGCTCGATGTGGCCGGCGAGTTTGCTGGTGGTCTTGCGGACGCCCTTGGCGACCACGCGGGCCTTGCCCGCGGGCGTGGCCAGGAGCAGCAGCCGGTCGGCCTCGCCGAAGTCGCTGCGCCGCAGGATCAGGGCCTCGCTCCGGTAGACGCGCTCACGCATAGATCACCCGGCCGCCGGCCGCCGTGGCGGCGCGGGCGCAGGCTCCCGGCGGTGATCTGTAGGCGGGCTGAGCGCCCGTGGTGCGGAGGCGGGTCGGGTTCACAGTGGCTACATTATAGCCATTGCGGTGGGCCTTATCAAGAGCAGGCAGGCCGTGGTGACGCGCTGCGCCGCGGGGCGTCTACTCGCCCGGGCGGGCGTAGTGCTCGCCGACCGCGAGCTTGACCAGGCCGCCGTTGACCCGCTCGCTCAAACCCGCGACGACGTCGAGGATCTCGTCGGCCCGAAAGGGCCAGGCCACAGCCCCCGCGGGCCGCCGGTCGCCGTTGAGCAGCGTGCCCAGGCGCGCCGGCTCGCCGATCCAGACGATCGGGGCCTCGCTCAGCAGGCGCACGGCCCTGAGGGTCGCGGCCGGGTCGGCGCGCTCGACCTGCTGGTCGAGCACGATCATGTCGGGCGCGCGCGCGCGCAGGGCGCCCATCAGTTCCTCGACCGTGCGCGCCTCGTAGACCTCGTGGCCGACCTCGGCCAGGATGTAGCTGGTGAGCTCCCGCCGGAAAATATTGCCGCTGGCGACCACGATGACCATTGCTGCTCCCGACCATATGCGCCGGCTCCCATGCCTCGCGCGCCTCCAGGGTCGGTCAGTGCCCTCTGTTCACTCTACGGAAGATCGGATCGTCTGTCAATACGTCAAATATTTGCGAACCGTGGATCTTCCGTGAGCAGACTGTTGCAGGTCAAACTATCGCCTGTGGCGGGCAGAGGACGGTCAGGCGGGATCGAGGGCGATATGGACGCCGGCGGCCTCGTTCATGCTGCCGCGCCTGTAGCCGGCCAGGTCGAGGGTCACGTGGCGGAAGCCGGCCCCGGCCCTGATCCGGGCCACGGCCTCGGCGGCGTGGGCGACGAGGCTGGCCATGTCGGCCGGGTCGAGCTCGATGCGGGCCAGGTCGCCGTGATGGCGCACGCGGAACTGGCGCAACCCCAGCTCCCAGAGCACGTCCTCGGCGGCCTCGACCTGGGCGAGCTTCTCGGGGGTGATCGGGGTGCCGTAGGGGAAGCGCGAGCCGAGGCAGGCGAAGGCGGGCTTGTCCCACACGGGCAGGCCGGAGCGCCTGGCCAGGGCCCTGATGTCGGCCTTGGTCAGCCCGGCCTCCTTGAGCGGGGCGCGCACCCCGCCCTCGGCGGCCGCCTGGGCGCCGGGCCTGTGGTCGCCCAGGTCGTCCAGGTTCTCGCCGTAGGCGACCCAGCCCAGGCCGCGCTCGTCGGCGATGGCGCGCAGGTGGGCGAACAGCTCGCTCTTGCAGAAGTAGCAGCGGTTCACCGGGTTGGCGGCGTAGCGCGGGTCGGCCACCTCGCCCGTCTTGATCACCAGGTGGCTGACCCCCGCGAGCCTGGCCAGCTCCTCGGCCTCGCGCAGCTCGCGCCGGGGCAGCGAGGGCGAGTCGGCGGTGACGGCCAGGGCCCGCTCGCCGAGCACCTCGGCGGCCACCCTGGCGAGCAGCACGCTGTCCACCCCGCCCGAGATGCCGATCACCACCCCGCCCATCTCGGCGAGGACGGCCCGCAGCCGGGCCTCCTTCGCGGCGAGCCTGGCGTCGTCGAATGGGGTCTCCATAGGGCGCTATCCTTTCTCGGCCGCCTCGGCGGCGAGGGCGTTGATCATGCTGGCGGCGTACCCGGCGCCGAAGCCGTTGTCAATATTGACCACGGTGACCCCCGCGGCGCAGCTGTTGAGCATGGCCAGCAGGGCGGCCAGACCGCCAAAGCTGGCGCCGTAGCCGACGCTGGTGGGCACGGCGATCACGGGCCGGCGCACCAGGCCGCCGACCACGCTCGGCAGAGCCCCCTCCATGCCCGCCACGACGACGAGGACATTGGCCCGCTGCACGCGCTCGACGTGGGCCAGCAGCCGGTGGAGGCCGGCGACGCCAACGTCGGCGATCAGCTCGACGTGGTTGCCCATCAGCTCGGCGGTGATGGCGGCCTCCTCGGCCACGGCCAGGTCGGCGGTGCCCGCGCAGACCACCAGGACGCTGCCTGGCCGCCGTGGCAGGGGCGCGCGATCGATCACGATCGCCCGGGCCAGGGCCCGATAGTGGGCGTCGGGCACCTCGGCCAGCACGAGCTCGTACAGCTCGGGCGAGGCCCTGGTGGCCAGCACGGGGCCGGGCCCCTGGGCGAGCCGGGCGATGATCGCGGCCGCCTGCTCGGGGGCCTTGCCCTGGCAGAAGACCACCTCGGGGAAGCCGGCCCGCAGGGCCCTGTGGGTGTCGAGGTGGGCGAAGCCCATGTCGTCGAACGGCAGCCGGCGCAGGGCGCCAAGGGCCTCTTCGACCCCGGCCTCGCCGCCTCGCACCCGCTCGAGCAGCTCGCGGATAGCGCGCTCGTCCATGCTAGCTCTGCCTGTTCACTCGCTCAAAGCTCGATCATCTGGCCGTCGCGTCCAATCTCGGCGACGCCTGTGAAGCCGCCGGCGCGCACCTCGGCCAGGGCCTCGTCCTCCGGCATGGTCCAGCGGGGGCTGTAGTGGACGAGCACGAGCCGCCGCGCGCCGGCCTCGACCGCCACCTGGCCCGCCTGCCGGGGCGAGGTGTGGCCCTCGAAGGGCGCCGGGGTGGTGGCCTCGTGCACGAGCAGGTCGGCGCCCGCGGCGAGGGCCTGCACGGCCGGGCAGGGCTCGGTGTCGGCCGAGTAGACCAGGGCCGGGCCGCCGCCCGGGGGCTCGAAGCGCAGGGCCAGGCAGGGCCTGCTGTGGGCCGTCGGCGCCGTGCGCAGGCGCCAGCCCTCGGCCAGGGGCAGAGTGTCGCCGGCGGCGACGGGGCGCCAGTCGAGGGGGACGTGGTACTCGACCTGCATGGCCTCGAAGGTGGCCCGCAGGATGGCCAGGGTCGGCTCGAGGCCGTAGATCGGCAGCGGGTCCTGGCGACCGCCCAGGCGCATGCTGAAGGCGAGGCCGGGCAGGCCGTTGATGTGGTCGCAGTGGCTGTGGGTGATGACCACCCCCGCCAGCCCCTGGGGGTCAACCCCCGCGCGCAGCAGCCGCTCGTAGGTGCTGCCCCCGGCGTCAATCAAGAGCGGGCCGCCCGGCCCGTCCCAGAGCAGATGGGTGTTGCCGCGGTCTATGTCGGGCAGCCCGGTGCCCGTGCCCAGCAGGATGATTCGCGCCATCAGTCGCACCGCCATTCGCTCTGCGACGCCACGAACGTATGATACCACGGTCGCGCCCCGCGGGCCTGCCGCGCCTGCCCATAGCCCAATGGTCTTAGTACCACCCCGGACCATAGGGCGCCGACGAGAGGACCAACGGGCCAGGATGGGCCTCTAGTCAGGCAAAGGTTAAAAATGGTATTAATTTTGTGGCCCGAGTGGTAAAAACTTTGTTAAGAAGGAGCCGCCTAATGCACGCCTCCCAACCCGGCACCACCCCACAGCGCAGCAGTCCCGGCGCCCTCAACGCCAACGACAGCCTCAACCCTGGCCAGCGCGCGCTGGTTAAAAAGTTAAAGCCGCTGCTCTACGCGGCCCTGCTCGCCGTGCTCGTGGTCGTGTTCATCGCCCGCGCCGGCTTCGCCGCCCCCCCGCCCTCCTTCAAGGGCGTGGTCTACGACGGCAAGCCCTTCTTCGTCCACGGCGTGAACATGCCCTGGA
>DAOLDO010000344.1:0-6832 GCA_035327325.1 Chloroflexaceae bacterium
ATCACCCTGCCCGCCCTGCCCGACCAGCCCTGGGTGAACTGGGCGCGCACTGCCGGCTGCCTCCCCGCGCTGTCGTGCTACCCACGCTCAGCCGACGACCTCTGCCAGATCGTACGCTTCGCTCGCGCCGCGGGCCGGCGGGTGCGTGCGGTCGGCACGGGCCACTCGTGGTCGGCCCTCGTCCCGACCTCTGACATCCTTGTGTATATGGCCGGGCTGGACGATGTGGCCATGGACCTGCGCGACCCGGCGCAGCCGCGGGTGATGGTCGGCGGCGGCGCGACGGTGCGGCAGGTCAACGCGCTGCTCGAGCGGTACGGCTACGCCCTGCCCTTCAACGTCGTGCTGGAGAGTGTGCGGTTCGGCGGGCTGGTGGCAACGGGGAGCCACGGCTCGGGCTGGAGCAACCCGACCCTCTCCGACCTCGTCCACGCGATCGAGATCGTTGACGCCGCGGGTGAAGTGCGGCGCTTCGAGGCCGGCGTGGACGGCGACGAGGTGCTGAGCGCGGCACGGATGCACCTGGGTATGTTCGGCCTCACGGCGAGCATCACGCTCAACGTGCGGCCGACCTGGAACGTGCGGGCCCGCGACCGCCTTGTGCCCCTGGGGGAGGTTCTCCCCAAGCTCAAGGAGTGGGTGCTCGGCCACGAGAACCTCGACCTTTTCTGGTGGCCATTCTGCGAGCGGCTGTGGGTGAAGAGTTGGGACCGCAGCGACGAGCCGGCGACGGCACAACCGCGCCACAGCCGCGCCGATACAGCCTGGGCCTGGGCCACCTCCCACATGCACCGGGGGGCGCTGGGCCTCTGCCGGGCGGTGCCGTCGTTGACCCCTGCGATCTGTCGGGGGCTCCAGCCCTTCACGCCGTCACGTGGCGACCGGGTCGTGCCGGTAGTCGAGGCCATCCATTACCGCCGGGCGATCGAGGTGGCGCGTATGGGCTGCCTGGAGGTCGCCTTCAAGATTGACCCCGACTTCGCCACCGTGCGCTGGGCGATCGAGGCGGCCCTCGGGCGCGTGCGGGCCTACGCGGCGGCGGGCCAGTACCCGCTGAACGTGACCCTCAACGCGCGCTTTATCCATCATAGCGACTGCCTGCTTTCGCCTGCCTACGGGCCGGGCCACACCTGCTACATCGAGATCCTGGGCGCGGGCGACCCGGCCCTCTGGCAGCGCTTCTCCGGCGAGGTCGCCCTCGACTGGCTGCAGCTGCCGCAGGCGCTGCCCCATTGGGCAAAGCAGTATCGCCACATTCCAGGTATCCTCGAGCATCTGCGGGCCGGGCTCGGCTCGAACATCGCCCGCTTCAACCGGGTCAAGGCCGAGCTGGGCGTTGACCCGGAGGGCATGTTCCTGAACGACACACTGCGTGAACTCTTTGCCTGACGAGGAACGACCATGATGCGCTCCGCCGCCTGGCTGATCACGACCGCCTGCGCCGCCCAGGCGCTGGGCTACCTCTCCGCGGTGAACGAGCACGCCGGCGAGGCGCAGTGGTCAGCCCACGCGCAGTTCCACTGGGTTGAGGCCCTGGTCTGGATAGCCGCGCTCAATCTGGCGATGATCGTCCTGGCGTGGGGCCCGCTCCAGCGCGCTGAGCGCTGGAGCCTCCGGCTCGTGACGGCGCTGTTTGCCGCGGCCCACGGCGCTCACTGGCTCGCCAAGCTCGCGGTGCCCGACGACCAGCGCTTCGACCCGCTCGTGTACACGGTCGGCATGCTCGCCATGGCGCTCCTCGGCGCCGCCGGCCTGGCTCTCGCGTGGTGGGCGGCTTCGGCGAGGTCCGCCCTCGCCAGAGTCTGACTGAAGGGGGCCTCTTTGCTCGTGTCCAGAGCGGCGCGCCGCCCGAACCGAACGTCCCAGCCTGCGCATTGGCTGGATCTTTGTGCTCGGCGCAGCGATCCATCTGGTTCGTGGTCCACGACGCGGGAGCTACTCACAGGTGGATTGGCGCAACTCGTGAGGCGCGCCCCGCGGCCAAGTGCTCAGCGCGGCCCTGTCGAGGCTGGCCCGTAGCGATCCAGGCGTCCAGACGTCGAGATGGCTGCCAGGCCGGCACCCCACCCCGTCACCAGTTACAGCGACGCGCCGGCCCTGGCACTCACGCCTCCCCCGGCGCCTGGAGCGCAATGTCGCGGAGGCACCGCTCCCTGGCGTCCCCCAGCTCTGGCGGAGTGTGTCAATAGGGCTGAGACAGCTTTCCTTGGAGATCAGGGAGCGTTGACCCAGAGCGGCGTCCGGCGCGCCTCACCCTGTCCAGGGTCGCCGAACACGGGGGCCGTGTCCAGGGGGAACAGCGAAGCGGCCCTGGACACGGCCCCCGCCTCTGGCTGCCTAAGGGCTGGGGCGGACGCGACAGGAACGCGTTCCGGCTCCTCGGCCTGCGGCGGGTTGATCCAGACCTCACTGGGTGGTGCTGTCGGCGAGGGCTCGCTCCGCACGAAGCGCTCGGGGTGCTTGGCATAGGTTGCGGCCAGCACGCGCTTGCGTGCAACGAGCACCCGCTGTGTCAGACCCTGATGGACCTGTGCCGGCGTCAGCAGAGCGAGGCTCGTGTGATGGTGCTTGTGGTTGTACCAGGCAAACGGGCCTCTGGCCCAGCTTCGAGCGTCCTCCAGACTCCCGAAGCGCTCTGGCGTGTCCGGGTGGTACTTCACCGTCTTGAACTGCGCTTCGGAGAACGGGTTGTCGTTGGAGACGTAGGGCCGGCTGTGGCTCTTCTCGATGCCCAAATCCACCAGGAGTTGGGCGACTTCCTTTGAGCGCATCGCCCTCCCCCGGTCGGCGTGCACGGTGAGCTGGCCAGGCGTACTCCCCTCTCGTGCGCACGTCTCGGCGATGAACGCCTCGGCCAACTCCGCGCGCTCGCACGTGGTCAGCATCCAGCCCACCACGTAGCGGCTAAACACGTCGATGATGACGTAGAGATAGAAGTAGGTCCAGGTGGCTGGCCCCTTAAGCTTGGTGATGTCCCAGCTCCACAGCTGGTTCGGCCGTTTGGCCAGCAGCTCTGGCTTGCGATAGCCTTGCGGGCGAGGGCGGTCACGCCGCCTCCTACTCTCGCGCACCTGGCGCAAGAGCCGGTACATCGTCGACCAGTGGCAGAAATACTCGCCTTCGTCGAGCAGGGTCGCATAGACCTCGCGCGGAGCCAGGTCGGCGAAGCGTTCACTCCGTAGGAGGGAGAGCACATGGGCTCGTTCGTCATCGTCCAAAGCGCGCGGCGAGCTACGGCGTGGGCGCGCCTCTGGTTGAGGGCCAGGGTGCTCCTCGCTCGCGGTTCGCTTGCGAGCGCGGTAGTAGTGAGCACGCGGCACGCCCAGCAGTGCGCAGGTCTCCACAACTCCAAGCTGCGGTGCAAGGTGCTCAACAGCCTCGAGCGCTACTGCTCGTCCTTCTGCGTGGTGGGCATGCTCGCCCCAAGCAGCGCGGCTACTTTTTTTGGACGTCGATGATCATCTCGGCCTGCTCGAGACGAGCCTGCAGGCGCGCGTTCTCAGCGCGGAGCCGGGCGAGCTCCTCCTGAACAGGGTCGCGAGGGGCCGGCTTGGGGCCGGAACGCTGAGGCTCCAAGGCCGAGAGCGAGCTGTCACGGCGGAGCTTGCGCCACTTGGTGATCGCCGAGGAGTAGATGCCCTCACGACGGAGCAGGGCGCCGCGCTCAGGCGAGCCGGCAGGGTAGGACTCGTACTCTTCGACGATGCGCAGCCGCTCCTGGGCGCTGCGAGCCGGGCGCTTGGTCGGTCGAACCTCGGTGTCGACAGGACGAGGGTTCTGGCTTTCGGGCTGGTGAGCGGTGCTCATCTCGTTTCCTCGTCGCCCTCGTAGTCAGAACATCCGCTCGAACCTGTCTCAGCTCATATTAGCACAGAGGGTGGGCACAGCGCTCAAGCTCAAGATCCGCTGGCCCGACTTCATCACGCCGACCCGGCAGTTCACCCTGCCCCAGCCCACCGACGAGGCCGAGATCATTGCTGACGCGGCGCTGAGCCTGTTTCATCAGGTCTGGTCCGAGCGACAGCCGGTGCGCCTGATCGGCGTCGGGGTGAGCGGGCTGGGGACACCGCCGCGCCAGCTGAGTCTGTGGGATGCGCCGACGCCCGAGGAGCAGGGGCACCAGGCGAAGGTGCGGGCTGCCCTGGCTGCGGTGCAGGCCCGCTTTGGGGCGGGCGCCGTGCGGCGCGGGAGCGAGCTGGAGGCTGAAGAGCCCGAGGAGATATAAGGGCGGCAATGGCGTTCCAGCCCGACCCTGGCGGGGGGTATTCGCAGAGCTGCGCTCGGCGAGCTCGGGCGGCGCCAGTATGGCATCGTCAGTGCTACAGTCGACTGGCAACCTGAGCGAAGGAGGTGTTGCGTGGCTATTCCGATCCAGGTGACCTTTGACTGTGCCGACCCGGACAGGGTCGCGACCTTCTGGGCGGCGGCGCTGGGCTACAAGCTGCAGGACCCGCCCGAGGGCTATGCAACCTGGCCCGAATTTCTCGCGGCGATCGGTGTCCCCGAGGCGGATTGGAACAAGGCCAGCGCGATTGTCGACCCGGAAGGGCGCGGGCCGCGGATCTACTTCCAGCGCGTGCCCGAGGCCAAGGTGGTCAAGAACCGCGTGCACCTGGACGTGAACGTGGGCGGCGGCCACGGCACACCGGCAGACGAGCGGCGCAGTCGTGTCGACGAGGCCGTTGAGCGGCTTGTTGCACTTGGCGCGACAAAGTTGCGGCCGTACGAGGAGAACGGCGAGTACTGGGTTGTTATGCAAGACCCCGAAGGCAATGAGTTCTGCCTGCAATGACGAGCGGGACACCACCATGCCTGAAGGGCCAACCATACGCCATACCGCCGACCAGCTGCGCGATGCGCTGGAAGGCCGTCAGATCGCGCGCTTCCACAGCCCGCTGAAAAAGGCCGCCGCCGAGGGCTGGGCCGAGAAGATCGTCGGGCAGCCCGTGCGCGCGGTTCATGCGCATGGCAAGAACCTGTTCATCGACTTCGCCAACGACTGGACGCTCTACACCCATATGATGATGTGGGGCGTCTGGCACGTCTATGCTGAGAGCGAAGCCTGGCGCCGCGAGGCGGGCAAGGCCCGCGTCGTGCTCGAGACGGCAACCCACTGCGCCGTGCTCTTCTCCGCGCCGGTCTGCCAGCTGCTGCACGCCTCGGAGCTGGCGACCCACCAGACCAGCGAGCTTGGCCCCGACCTGCTCGCCGCAGACTTTGGCCCCGCAGAGCGAGAGGAGATACGCCGGCGCCTCGACGCGCTGGGCGACGAGTCCCTCGGGGCGTCGATCATGAACCAGACGGTGATGGCGGGCATCGGCAACATTCTGAAGTCCGAGATCCTCTTCGCCGCGCGTCTCAATCCCGAGCGCCCGGCCGCCGGCCTGAGCGACGAGGAGTTCGAGCGGCTCCTCGTGACCAGCCAGGACATCATGCGCCGGGCCTACGACACCAACAGCTTTGTGCAGGTCTTTCTGCCGCCGGCGCTGCGCCAGGCCACCGGCAAGCTCGGCTATGTCTACGGTCGCAGCGGGCAGGTCTGCCTGCGCTGTGGCGGTACGATCGCCATGGTGCGGCAGGGGCCGCAACAGCGCATGACCTTCTTCTGCCCAGCCTGCCAGCCGTTTGACCCGGCCAGCCCTCCGCTGCCCCAGGAGGGCCCACCAGCAACGCCCTACACCAGCACTGTGCATACGTTGGAAGAGGCGCGTGACTTTGTGCTGGAGGTTGGCATTGCCGAGGTCGTGCATAACCCCAAGGGCAAGCTGCCCACGCTCTGCGATGCGCTCGCCTTCACGGGAAGCGGGCCGGATGCCTGGGGTGAGAAGCTGGCACAGGTCTGGGCATTGCGCGAGCAGCTGGTGGCAACCTATCCCGAGCAAATCTTCAGCGGCAAGATCCGGGGCGGCCGCGTGGTACTGATGAGCATGGAGCGGCTCACGCAGGAGTATGCGCGCCATCACCGCCCGGTTGAGGCGTGCAGTGAGCTCGCCCAGCAGCTCTATGCGACCATCATCGCACAGGGGCCGATCGCCTCGCTGCCGCTGCGGCGGGCGGCGGGCCTGGTGACCCGGAACGAGCGCACACACTTCGAGCGTGCGCTCCAGGAATTGCAGCGTACGTTCAACATTGTCCGCGCACCTGCCGCCGACAGTCCTGACCTCTGGGTGCCCTTTCAGCAGCAGTACCCACAATTCCCGATATAGGAACTGTATCGCGGGATAGGTGCGGACGACATCAGTACAGCGTCGCTTCGCGCCCGAGATAGCGTGACCACACGAGGGGACGGCGCGGCCGGCGGCGCGCAGTTCTTCTCGCGCTGGTTGGCGGTGTAGCTCGGGCAACGGCGCTCAGGGCCGGGCTGGAAGCACAATGCGCCAGCGGTGGACGGTGAGGATATCGTCGAGGAGGAAGGGCCGAGAGGAGGTGGAGAGGAAGGGGGAGAGGAAGCGGTGGAGCCGGAGCAGGGTGGGGAGGGAGCCGTCGCTGACGCCGCGCTGGATACGGTCGAGCACCGTGAAGAGCGTTTTCCCGTTCGCCGGGTTGCCTTCGGACTCGGCCAGGCGATTGGCCAGGTCGCGTAAGGTCCAGGGGGTCTGGGTGGTAATCGTGAGCCGGTCGAGGAGGTGGTGGAGGTTCCAGCAGAAGGGCGTGGGGGAGGGAGCGGTGGGGAGGTCGGTCGAGGTACAGGTCTCGGGGCGCGAGCGGCGGGGCTGATGGTCGGGAAAGACTGTGTGGAGGGGCATCTGTCGTCGCTCGTACCACTCCAGTGAGCCTAGCAGCCCGCCGGCGACGCGGGCGAAGGTCGGGACCATCCAGGCTTTCTGCCCTT
>DAOLDO010000345.1:0-6813 GCA_035327325.1 Chloroflexaceae bacterium
GGATCTGGTCGAAGCTGAGCCCGGCGGCGTAGAGCACCGCCACCGCCCCGCCGGCCGAGCTGCCCACCACCAGATCGATCGGCACATCCAGCTCCTCGAGCACCTGGAGGACGCCGATGTGGGCCGTGCCCTTGCCGCCCCCGCCGCCCAGGGCCAGGCCGAGGCGCCGCGGCTGGGGCGCGGCCGGCTGGGGCGGCGGCTCGGGGCGCGGGCTCATGTTCGCCAGGTAGGCCCGGATCTGCTCGAGCCAGCTGATTGTGCTATCGCTCATGGGTGTCGCTCCTCCGGCGTCCCCGTGACCGGTCGCTCGGCGGGATCGCGTCGCGCGAACCCTCAACTATTATACGCCCACGTTGCGGTTTGGGGCCCTGGCCTGTGCTAAAATACGCCATATGGACGAGATCAAGCCCGGCAATCTGACCACGCACATCCTGGCCTTCGGCTACCTGCTGCGCGAGATGGGCGTGCCCGTCAGCCCCGGCCAGATGCTCGACCTGCTCGGCGCCCTCGAGCATGTGCCGCTGACCAGCCGCGCCGATTTTCGCGCCACCATGCGCTGCATGCTCGTCCTCCGCCACGAGGACCTCCCCCTCTTCGACACGGCCTTCGAGTTCTACTGGCGTCCCGCGCCCAGCGCGAACCCCGAGGCCCACCTGATGCAGACCCTCATCCCCCAGGTCAAGGTGCCGCGCCGCCAGCTGCGCCTGCGCCAGCGGCAGGACGAGAGCGAGACGCCCCCCGAGGAGGGGCGCGAGCGCGAGGAGCTGGAGCTCCAGCTCACCTTCAGCCGTGACGAGCAGCTGCGCACCAAGGATTTCGCCCAGTGCACCTGGGAGGAGGTGCAGGCCGCCAAGGAGCTGATCCGGCGCATGCGCTGGCGCGTCGAGGAGCGCCCGACCCGCCGGCGCCGCCCCGACCGGCGCGGCCAGCTGCTCGACTTCCGGCGTACGCTCAGGCGCAGCATGCGCCATGGCGGCGTCCCCCTCCAGCTGGCGTGGCGCGAGACCCGCACCACCCCGCGGCCGGTCGTGGTCATCTGCGATATCAGCGGCAGCATGGAGCGCTACTCGCGCATCCTGCTCCAGTTCGTCTACGCCGTCACCGAGGGCCTCGAGGACGTCGAGTCGTTCGTCTTCGGCACGCGCCTGACGCGCATCACCAGGCAGCTGCGCCACCGCGACATTGACGAGGCGATCGACCGGGTCAGCAAGCATGTGCTCGACTGGAGCGGCGGCACCCGCATCGGCGACGCGGTCAAGGAGTTCAACTTCCGCTGGGGCCGCCGGGTGCTCGGCCGCGGGCCTGTGGTGCTGCTGATCAGCGACGGGTGGGACCGGGGCGACCCCGTGCTGCTGCGTCGCGAGATGGACCGTCTGCAACGATCGTGCCACCGCCTGATCTGGCTCAACCCGCTGCTCGGCACGCCCGGCTACGAGCCGCTCACGATCGGCATGCAGGCCGCCCTGCCCTTCGTGGACGACTTCCTGCCCGTGCACAACCTGGCCAGCCTCGAGCAGCTCGGCGCGCAGCTCTCCACCCTCTCGGCGCGGCCGACCGCGCGCCGCCAGCGCCTGATCGTGCAGGCCGAGCCATGAGCCAGCCCACCCCCAAGGCCCAGGCCGACGCCCTGGTCGCCCGCGGGCGCGAGCTGCTGGAGGCGGACGACCTGCCCGCCGCCACCGAGCTGCTCAACCGGGCCGTCAGGCTCTACTGGGCCGCCGGCGAGCAGTACGCCGCCGCCGCCCAGATCGGCAACTACGGCTGGGCCCTGCGCCGCAAGGGTCGCCCCGACCTGGCCCGCCCCTACCTCGAGGAGGCCGCCCGGCTCTTCGAGGGCATGGGCTTGCGCGACTTCGCCGAGCGCCACCGCTTCGCCGCCGAGGACGCCCACAGCGGCGTCACCGCCGAGCTGCTCGCCAGCCTGCCCCCGGCCGTGCGCGGCGCCCTCGAGCGCGGCGACGTCGCCGGCCTCCAGTTCGCCCTCGACGCCCTCGGCCTGGCCGAGCGCGAGCTGGTGGTCGAGCGCCTGACGGCGGCCGGGGTGATCAGCGTCGGCGACGGCGGCGAGAGCACCGCCGAGGCCGTGAGCCAGTTCGAGCCTCTGCTCCAGGGCGTCGCCGCCGTGGCCCGCGGCGACCAGAGCGACCGGGCCGAGATCGAGCTGACCCTGGCCGACCTCGAGCGCAAGGGCTGGCGCCTGCGCCGCGCCGTCGAGAAGATCTGGGCCGGCGAGCGACGCCCCGGCCCCCTCACCCAGAACCTCGACGAGCTCGACCGCGCCCTCGTGGAGCGCGTCCTGGCCATCCTCGCCGGCGAGTCGGCGGCCTGAGCGGAGCGAGGGGTGTCTTGCAAGGGGACTCCCTTGCCATCCCGTATCGCAGGGAGGGCCGCCGCCGGCCCTCCCTGCACCCTCCCGCGCGGGGGCTGCGCCCCTCGACCCCACTTGAGATGCACCCCTGCTATGCGGCGCGGCGCTGCTGCCATGCCTCAGTCCTTAAGGATCGGTGCACAGGCCGGCGCCTTCGGGCGGCTTGCCGGGCACGAGCACGGGTGGGCGTAGAGACGCCCCGCCGGGGCGTCTCTACGGGGGGCCCGGCGCGGGTAGGGCTTCGGCGGGGACGGTTGGGCCGGCCGGGGCGCTCACCCGGGCCGGGGCGACCTGAACGGCAGCGCCCACGCGGCATGACCGTAGGGCAAGTCGGGCTGGCAGGGGCAGCGCTTTGTGGGGTTTCGAAAGGGGCAGCGCCCCTTCGCGGGGGGCGTGGGGCAAGCGCCCCCACAGCGACCTTCGCGGGGGGCGTGGGGGCAAGCGCCCCCCACAGCGACCTTCGCGGGAGCGCCCCCTCAGGCCCCCTCGCCGAAGAAGGCGGCCAGCTCCGCGTAGGTCTCGTCCGGGGCCTCCTCGGCGAGGAAGTGGCCCGAAGGCAGGGCGCGGCCGCGCACGTCGGCGGCTCGCTCGCGCCAGACGGCCAGCACGTCGTAGCGACGCCCGATAAAGCTTTTTGAGCCCCACAGGGCCAGCAGCGGGCAGGCGATCTTGCGCCCCAGGTCGGCCTCGTCGTGCTCCAGGTCTACCGTCGCGGCGGCCCTGTAGTCCTCGCAGCTGGCGTGGATGGCGGCCGGGTCGCTGAAGCAGCGCGTGTACTCGGCCACGGCCTCGGCGGTGAAGGCCGACGGGTCGCGGCCCCACTGGGCCAGCTTGTGGCGCAGGTAGTAGGCCGGGTCGGCGCCGATCAGGCGCTCGGGCAGGTCGGGGGGCTGGCTGAGGAAGAACCAGTGGTAGTAGGCGTCGCCGAAGACCTTGTCGGCCGTGGCGAACATGTGGTGGGTCGGCGCTATGTCGAGCACGGCGACGCGGCTGACCCGCTCGGGGTGGTCGAGGCAGAGCCGGTGGGCCACGCGGGCGCCGCGGTCGTGGCCGGCGACGGCGAAGCACTCGAAGCCCAGGGCGGCCATCAGGGCGGCCATGTCGCGGGCCATCGCGCGCTTGCTGTAGGTCATGTGCGCGGGGTCGCCGGGGGGCTTGTCGCTGTCGCCGTAGCCCCGCAGGTCGGGGGCGACGACCGTGAAGCGCCCGGCCAGGCGCGGGGCCAGCTTGTGCCACATCGCGTGGGTCTGGGGGTAGCCGTGGAGCAGCAGCAGGGGCGGCCCGGCGCCCCCGCGCACGGCGTGGATCGTCACCTCCCCCGTATTGACCCTGAGTGGGGTGAAGCCAGGGAACATCGCCTCCTCCGTGGGTCGCGCCCGGGCGGCTCTCGCCCGGCGTGTACAGGCCGATTATAGGATTATTACCCCAATTTTAGGCCACATCCCGGCCCGCTCGCGACCCTGGCGCGGGTTGCTTGACAGGTCCTGCAATTTATCCTTATACTTTCCTAACATCCAGAGCTCGGGCCCTGGCGCATCTCTCACGTAGACTCCCCCATACGAAACGTACGACGGGCCATGCCGGGCCCGTCAGCGTAAGGCTAGTCGCGACCCATGCTCGTGTGCGCGAGATTCAGTCGTGGATTGCCGCGCAGTTGCGGCAATGAACATACTGAGGAGGTCGAAACTTGAGAAGCATGCACAGGCGATGGGCCGGCGTCCTGCTGTTTGGGGTGCTGGCCATGCTGCTGGCGGCGTGCGGCGGCGCGCCGACGGCCACGGCGCCGACCACGGCCCCGGCGGCCCCCGCGGCCTCGGAGCCCACGGCGGCCCCCGCGGCCAGCGGCGAGACGCTGCGCTACGCCTTTGGGGGCGGCCCGGTCGGCGGCGTATTCCAGGTCTATGCAGATGTTCTGGCCCTGGCGATCAACGACGCGCTCCCCAACGTTGACATCACCGCCGAGGGCACGGGCGGCTCGGCCGAGAACCTGCGCAGCGTGAACGCGGGCGACCGGCAGTTCGGCATCGTCTACTCGGGCGACGTGGCCCTGGGCAGCCAGGGCGTCTTGCCCGAGGACCCGACGGTCTACGAGAATGTGATGCCGGTGGCCCCGCTCTACGGCGGCGTGGCCCACCTGGTGGTGACGGTGCAGAGCGGCATCAACAGCGTGGCCGACCTGCCCGGCAAGCGCATCGCCCTGGGCAACGCCGGCTCCGGCGCGGCCCTCAGCGCCGAGCGCTACTTCACGTCGCTGGGCATCTACGACCAGGTGCAGATCGAGTTCCTCGGCTACTCGCAGGCCGCCGCCGCCATGGGCGACGGCCAGCTCGACGGCTTCTGGGTCCTCGCCGGCTTCCCCAACGCCTCGGTGACCGAGGCCTCGACCTTCACCGACATCAAGCTGATCGACATCTACACCCCCGGCGTCGAGGGCGGCTTCTTCGAGGAGTACCCCTTCTACTCGCAGCGCGCCCTGACCGGCGGCGCCTACCCCGGCAACGACGAGGACGTGGCCAGCTTCCAGGACGCGGCCCTCTGGGTGGCCAACAGGGACGTGCCCGAGGACGTGGTCTACAACGCCCTGCGGGCGATCTACCTCGAGGGCGGGCTCGAGCGCCTGCGCGAGGCCCACCCCTCGGCCGAGGAGATGGGCCTGGACGTCGGCGTCACGGGCATCGCCAACCAGCTCCACCCCGGCGCGGTGCGCTTCTGGGAGGAGCAGGGGGTCACCATCCCGGACGAGCTGAAGTAGTCGCGGCGCGCTAAACCTGGGAACCTCGGGGGTCAGGCGGCCGGCGGGCCCGCCTGACCCTCAGCTCAACGGCGAGAAGGAGTTGTCTATGGCCAGCCAGCCGCGGGACCCCGCTCTTGGCGACGCCGACGCTGTGGACCAGGGCAAGCTCCAGGCGATCCTGGAGCAGGAGGAGCGCTCGACCCGCAGCCTCAACCGCTTCTGGGCCCTTGTCGTGGCGATCATGTCGGTCGGCATGGCCGGCTTCTACATCTACACGGCGGGCACCCTGCCGGCGCCGGTGCAGTGGCAGCGCGGCCTGTACGTGATGCTGACCTACCTGCTGATCCTGATCCTCTACCCGGTACTGCCGCGCAAGAGCCGGCTGCGCGCCCCCGTGACGCGCCTGCTCGACGGGCTGCCCGGGCCGGCGCGGGCGGTGCTGGCCCCGCGCGGCGGCCCCGGCCTGCTCGACCTGCTGCTGATGGCCACCACCGTCTTCGTAGTCGGCTACTACATCCTCAACTTCCGTTCCCTGCAGTTCCGCGCCGGGGCCTACACCCAGACCGACTTCCAGGTCGGCGTGGTCGGCCTGCTGGTCTCGCTCGAGGTCGCGCGGCGCGTGCTTGGCTGGTCAATGACGCTGATCGGCCTCTTCTTCATCGGCTACCTGCGCTTCGGCAACCTGCTCTACGGCATCCCCGTGCTCGAGACCTTCGCCCACCGCGGCCAGCCCTGGCAGCGGGTAACGACCATCCTCTTCTTCGACCAGGAGGGCGTGTTCGGGGTGATGGCCAACGTGCTGGTCAGCTACGTGATCCTGTTCATCTTCTTCGGCGCCTTCCTCAGACAGTCGGGCGCGAGCCGCTTCTTCATAGACCTGCCCCTGGCCCTGGCCGGGCGCAGCACGGGCGGCCCGGCCAAGGTCTCGGTGATCTCGTCGGCCCTGTTCGGCTCGATCTCGGGCAGCGCGATCGCCAACACGGTCAGCACGGGCACCTTCACCATCCCGCTGATGAAGCGGGCCGGCTTCAGGCCCCACGTGGCCGGCGCGATCGAGCCGTCGGCCTCGATCGGCGGGGCCTTTATGCCGCCCGTGATGGGCGCGGGCGCTTTCCTGATGGCCGAGCTGACCGGCACCCCCTACGCGACGATCGTGCTGATCTCGATCGTGCCCGCCATCCTCTACTTCACGTCGGTCCTGACCATGGTGCACTTCGAGGCCAAGAAGTTCGGGCTCAGGGGGATCGAGACCGGCACGACCGCCCTGGAGATTATCCGCAAGGAGTGGTACCTGTCGCTGCCGCTGCTGGTGGTGGTCGCCATGCTGGTGGCCGGCTTCTCGCCCGGCTACGCGGCCTTCTGGTCGATCGTCGCCTGCGTGCTGTTGATGTACACCATGCCCGACAACGCGGCCGACCTGCGCAACCCCGGCGCGATCGGCGGCGGCGCGCCTCACGCCTTCGGCCGCAGCACCCTGCGCGTGATCCGCAACAGCATCGAGGCGATGCAGCAGGGCGTGCGCGACACCCTGGTGATCGGCGCCACCGTCGGCGTGATCGGCATGATCGTCGGCACGATCTACGCCACCGGCATCGGCCAGCGCTTCGCCAATATCATCGTGAGCCTCAGCGGCGGCAGCGTGCTCGCCGCGATCCTGCTGATCGCCCTGGCGTCGCTGCTGCTCGGCATGGGCGTGCCCGTCACGGCGGCC
>DAOLDO010000346.1:0-6804 GCA_035327325.1 Chloroflexaceae bacterium
GCGCTGAGCTTCGCCGCCCGGACCTGCGGCCCATAAGTCGCGCCCATCTCGCCCCCGAGGTAGGCGTTCCCCGCCGCGTCGAGGGCCAGCGCGCCGATCCGGTCAGGCCCCTGATAGCCGAGATAGCTCTGAAACAGCAGCCGGCCCTGCGGGTCGAGCATGCTCACAAAGCTGTCGTCGTCGCCCTGGAAGCTGAAGGGCAAGGGCCTCCGCAGGGGCAGGTCGGCGGACTGGGTGTAGCCGGCGACCCAGGCGTTGCCCGCGGCGTCCACGGCCAGGGCGAGGCCCTCCTCGTCGTCCGAGCCGCCGATGAGGACCGAGTAGACCACGCTCTTGCCCGTCGGGTCCAGCTTGGTCACAAAGGCGTTGGTGTCCCGACGCTGGCCGCTCGTACCGGGGAAGGGCTCGGAGTAGGTCGTGCCGGCGAGGTAGATGTTGCCCGCGCCGTCAACGGCCACGGCCCGGGCGTCGTCGTCGCCCGCCCCGCCGAGGAACGTGCCGTAGGCGAGGCGCGGGGCCGGCGCGCTCTGGGCGATGGCCGGGCCCGGCGCGAGCGTGATCGTCAGCGCGAGGGCGGCGAGCAGGGCCGTGGGGAGGGCGAGGGCGCGAAGGCGGAGGGTCTGGCGAGGCATAGGCTCCTCTGGGTGTTCAGGGAATGGGCGGCGAGTGCGCGGGGGGCGGCTGTGGGGAGGCTCACAGCCGCCCGCCCGGCCGCTACGGCTCGACGATCAGCGTCCCGTGCATGCCGCTGCCCGTGGCCTTGTCGTAGTGCGGCGCGCAGTAGAAGGTGTAGGTCCCGGGCGTCTCGGCCTTGAAGAGCGCCAGGCTGTCGCTGTCGCCCGGCATCAGGACGTGGACGTTCAGCTCGTCAACGTCGAAGCTGTGGGCCGCGCCGTCGGTGTTCTCCAGGCGCAGGGCGGTCACCTCGCCGGCCCGCACTCGGATCTCGCCGCCGGCGAAGACCTCGAGCGGGACGACCGGCAGCTGAGCCAGGACCGCGGGGTCAATCTGGGGGCCGGCGGCGCGCGGGATCGCCGCCACGAGCACCGCCCCGAGGAGCAGGCCGGCCAGGGCGGTGAAGCCCCACGGCACCCAGCGCGGCAGGCGCCGCTCGGTCGCCGGCAGCAAGTAATTTTGCGCCGTCGCCCCGACCCCGGCCACCAGGGCGGTCAGCGCCAGCCCGATCAGCACGAGCTGCGCGGCGAACTCGTGGGTGTTCTCGGGGTGGGCGAGGTGGAAGCGCAGGAGTTCGATCTTGCCGAACAGCAGCACCTGGCCCCACACCGCCGCGAGCAGCGGCGTCCAGCGCCAGCCGCCCACGGGCCGCCCGGCCACCAGGCCCGCGAGCAGCAGCGAGATCGCCGAGAAGATCGGCAGCGGCATCTCGATCCGCCCGATCAGGGCCACCTGGATGTACACGTACAACAGCGCGAAGCCGATCAGCGAGCCCACCGCCAGCGCGCGAAATCCGATGGGCTGCCGCTCGGCCCCGGTGCGAGGTGCGGTCACTGTGATATTCACCGTTGCGCCTCCTGATTACGTTTGCGTGTCCGTCGCCTGGTTGCGACACGGCTATTACACCGCAAAGGCGCCCGTGCCACCATGTACTGCCGTGGTACAATGCCCCTACTCAATTGGACACCGATGGCCCGACGGTACCGCGGGAGCAGTCGCCGGCGACGTATGGATCACGCTACCCCCTTTCGCGCCCTGCTGCGGCGCCGGCGCCAGGAGCGCGGGCTCACGCAGGAGCACCTGGCCGAGCTCGTCGGCTACTCCGCGCAGACCATCGCCAAGATCGAGGGCGGCCAGCGTCGCTCCTCGCCGCAGCTGGCCCTGCGCATGGCCGAGGCGCTGCAGCTCACCCCCGATGAGCAGGCGGCGTGGATGGCGGCCGCCCTCGCCGGCGCCGAGACCGAGGCGCCCGGCCTGGCCGAGGCGCCCGCGGGGACGGACGAGCAGGCCCGGCGCTCATCCCCCTCGCCCGGGCTCCCGGCCTTCTTCACGCCCTTTGTCGGCCGCGAGCGCGAGCAGGCCGAGCTCGCCGCGCTCCTGGCCCGGCCCGACTGCCGGCTGGTCACGCTGCTCGGGCCGGGCGGCGTCGGCAAGACCCGCCTGGCCATCGAGACGGGGCGGGCGATCCAGGGCTTTCCGGACGGCGTCGCCCTCGTCTCCCTGGCGCCCGTCACCGCGCCGGCGCTGGTCGCGCAGGCGATCGGCGACGCCCTCGGCGTCGCCTTCTCGGGGATGGGCGATCTGCTCGCCCAGCTGGTGAGCCACCTGCGCGACCAGCGCCTGCTGCTGATCCTGGACAACCTCGAGCAGCTGCTCGACCCGCCGGACGTGACCCTCGGCGTCCTGGAGCTGCTGCTCGCCCAGGCCCCCGACGTGCGCGTGCTGGCGACCTCGCGCGAGCGGCTCCGGTTCGCCGGCGAGTGGGTGTTTGAGCTCGACGGGCTCCCCGTGCCAGAGCCGCAGGCCCGCTCCATGAGCGGCGCCGCCCCGGCCCTCAGGCTGTTTGTCGAGCACGCCGAGCGCGTCGAGCGTGGCTTCCGCCTCACGCCGGACAACGCGGCCGTTATCGCGACGATCTGCCGGATGGTTGACGGGCTGCCGCTGGGGATCGAGCTGGCCGCCGCCTGGACCAGGGTGCTCTCGCTGGACGAGATCGCCCGCGAGCTCGCCCGCAACCTCGACGCCGGCCACCCAGTGCCGCGCACGCTGCCACCGCGCCACCGGTCGCTGCGCGCCGTGGTGGACTACTCGTGGCAACTGCTGAACGCGGAGGAGCGCGAGGCCCTCCGCCGGCTGTCGGTGTTCCGCGGCGGTTTCACGCGCGAGGCGGCCGCGGAGGGGGCCGGGGCCGGGCTCGGCCTGCTGACCAGCCTGGTTGATAAATCGCTCCTGCGGCGCGTACGGGACGGGCGCTACGATCTCCACGAGCTCATCCGTCAGTACGGCGGCGCGCGGCTGCACGAGCACGCCGCCGAGCTCGCCGCCACCGAGGCCCGGCACGCCACCTACTACCTGCGCCTGGTGGCCGGCTACGAGCGACAGCTCAAGGGCGCCGACCAGGCCGCGGCGACGGCGGCGATCGGCGCCGAGATCGACAATCTACGCGCCGCCTGGCCCCGGGCCGCCGCCGGCGGGCTGCTCGCCGACCTCGAGCGCGCGGGCGAGGTCCTGCACTGGTTCTACGAGTTCCGCAGCTGGCTGCAGGAGGGCGCCGCGCTGCTCGCCGAGGGGCTGGAGCTGCTGCGCCGGGCCGGGCCGGGCGACGACCGGGCCACGTATGAGCGCGCCGTTGGCCGGCTCCTCGGCCACCAGGGCTACCTCGCCATGCGCGTCGGCGCCTTCGCTGAGGCTCAGGCAGCCCTGTCCGCAAGCGTCACGCTCCTGGACGGCGAGCGCGACCCGCTCGGCCTGGCGCGCACCCTCTGCAGCTGGGCCCAGCTCGCGTACTGGATGGGCGAGCGCGACGCGGCGCAGGTCTATCTGGCCCGGAGCATCGCCCTGGCCGCGGCGGCCGGCGACCGCCATCTGTTCGCGATGGGCCATACGGTGGCCTGCCAACTCGCGCACGCCGCCGGCGCGGACGAGGAGGCTGAGCGGCTGTTCCGCTCGGCCCTGGCCACCTGGCGCGAGCTGGGCAACCCCCGCGGGCTCGTCTGGTGCATCACCTCGGGGACCGAGACCCTGCTCGCCCGCGGCAGAGGCGACGAGGCCGAGCAGCTGCTGCGGGAGAGCCTGGCCCGCTCCTACGCCGCCCACGACACCGGCGGGACCGCGTCCACGCTCTACAATCTGGGCGTGGTGGCTTTCCACCAGGGCGCGTTCGCCGAGGCGATCTACTTCCTGCGCGAGGTGCTGCCCGCGCTCCAGGCCACCTCGGGCCTGATGTACGCGCGGGCCGTCAACGACCTCGGAGCAGCCCTCTGGCGGGCCGGGTCCAGGGCCGAGGCCCGGCGAGCCTACGGCGAGGCCCTGGCGATGTCGCTCGAGCTCCAGGTTGACTACGAGGCGCTGCGGGCCCTGGCCGGCGTGGCGGGGCTCCTCTCGGACGCGGGCGAACACGGCGCCGCCCTGCGGCTTGCCGCCCGCGTGCTCGCCGACCCGGCCAGCCCCGACGACGCGCGCCGCGCCGTCGCCGAGGTGCGGCGCGCAGCGCAGGGCCGGCTCTCCGAGGAGGCGGCGGCGCGCATCGCGGAGCAGGCGGCCGTCGTACCACTCAGATACCTGCTGAGCGAGCTCGCGCCCTTCGTGCCCTGAGACAAGGCTTCAGAAGAGCTCGCTGCGCTTGACGGTCGCCGCGGACCTCACCCCCGCCTCGCGTTGCTCGGCTCCCCCTCTCCGCTGCGGAGAGAGGGATGGTGGGGGGTGAGGTCTGCGGCGACGCGAAACTGTAAGACGCAAGCAGACCACGTCTGAGCCCGCGTGCCTGCCGCCTCGACGCACGGCGCGCCGTGAAGGCGCACGGCTTCGCGACGCGCTAGCGAGGGCGAGAGACGGCGACCAGACCGCCCTTGGTCGCCGCTCAGAGATGGAGGGCTATCAGGGCAGAAAACCATCACGCCTGGGGAGCGCGCTCAGTCGGCGACGTAGATCGGGTTGGTGAAGAGCCATGGCTTGCCGCCGACGTACGCCTCGAGGCGATAGACGGCGCCCTCGGCGACGCTCTGGCGGACGCGGCGCACCCCGCTGGTGATCACCTCGCCGTCGGCGATCAGGCGCACAAAGGCATCGCGCCCCACGTCGGCCTCGAGCAGCAGGGGCCCCGGCCCGATCTCCGCCGAGTCGCCGATGGCGTAGCGCTCGGCGCCGCGCCTGGCCGCGAACACGATCCCAGGGGCCGCGCCCTCGCGCCGGTTGACCATGTAGCTGCGCCCCTCGCCCAGGGCCGCGTAGACCTGGCGCGTGGCCGTGGCCGCGTCGGCGCTCAGGGGCGCGTCGAGCAGCAGGTAGTTGGTCAGGGTGTCGAACATCCACCTGTAGGGGAAGACCTCGACCTCGCCCCAGGGGACGCGGTGCTTGAAGGCGTGGGCGTCCACCCCGAAGACGCCGAAGGTGCGCCGCCCGAGCATGTTCAGCCGGTCCCACCAGGCCAGGGTCGCGGGCGTGGGCCCCTGCAGGCCCAGGGACGGCACGAAGAAGTGCAGGTAGCGGTTGCCCGGGGTGAGGTTCTCGCCCCAGTCGCTCATCAGGTTCCACAGCTCGATCCCGGCGGGCCGGCCGGCCCGCTGGCGGGGCCCGTCCACCGTCCAGTCGTCCCAGCGGTAGATCTCCTTGAAGTCGTTCCGCACCCGCTCGTCGGGGTGGGCGATGATGCCGAAGCCGCCCCGAGTGTAGACCTCGTCAATGAACTGCTGCGGCGGCTGGGCCCGGTCAACCACCTGCTCGACCCCGAGGGCCAGGTAGTGGTTGCGGTCGGGCGTGATCTCGTGGCCGACGATCACCAGCACGCCGCCGTGCCAGCCCGCGTAGGGCCGGCCCTCGAGGCTGTCGTGGTCGGTCACGATGATCCAGCGCAGCCCGGCGTCGCGTGCGGCGGCGATCACCTCGGGGAAGGTGCCGGTGCCGTCCGAGTAGACCGTGTGGATGTGCAGGGCGCCCGGGTAGGCGAAGCTGTAGGCCATGAGTTCAGTCCTGCGTGCCGGAGGCTCCGTGCCGCCAGTGTAGCACACGCGGACAGCCGGCGCGTTTTTTGGTATACTGGCGCCGTCCACAAGTACGGCCCGAAAAGAGCCCGCCCATTTTCACCACGAAGGCCACGAAGATCACGAAGGTACGTGCGCGGCCCTGCCCTCCCCCGTTCTTCCGAGCCGCTCGTGCGGCTCGCGCGGCCTCAAGGCAGCACAGACGCCAATGGCACCTTCGCGGCCTTCGTGCGCTTCGTGGTCGCGCAGCCGGGCGACCGTCTCCGCCAGAGCGCACGTGGAAGCACCCCCTATGAGCGACAGCGCCGCGATCATCTCGACCGAGCAGCGCCACAGCTCGGGGCTCTACCCAAAGCGGCCCGTCGCGATCGTGCGCGGCCAGGGCGCGACCCTCTACGACGCCGATGGCCGCGCCTACATAGACTGCGTGTCGGGCCAGGGCGCCGCGAACCTCGGCCACGGCCACCCCGCCGTGGTCGCCGCCGTGCAGGCCCAGGCCGCGACGCTCATGAGCTGCCCCGAGATCTTCCACAACGACCAGCGGGCCGCCTACCTCGCAGAGCTGGCCGCCGCCCTGCCCCTCCCCGCCCGCGTCTTCCTCTGCAACTCCGGCGCCGAGGCCGTCGAGGCCGCCCTCAAGTTCGCCCGCCTGCTCACCGGCCGCCCGGGGGTCGTGGCGACGCGGCGCGGCTTCCACGGGCGCACCATGGGCGCCCTCAGCGCCACCTGGGAGCCGAAGTACCGCGAGCCCTTCGCGCCCCTCGTGCCCGCCTTCGCCCACGTGCCCTTCGGCGACCCCGAGGCCCTGGCCGCGGCCGTGGACGGCGAGACCGCCGCGGTGCTGCTTGAGCCGGTCCAGGGCGAGGGCGGGGTGCGCCCGGCCCCCCCCGGCTACCTCGAGGCCGCCCGCCGCCTCTGCGACGAGCGCGGCGCCCTGCTCCTGCTCGACGAGGTCCAGACCGGCTTCGGCCGCACCGGGCGCCTCTTCGCCTGCGAGCACAGCGGCGTCGCGCCCGACTTCCTGATCCTGGCCAAGAGCATCGCCGCCGGCCTGCCCATGGGCGCCGTGGCCATCCACGAGCGCCACGGCCCGCTCCCCGGCGGCGCCCACGGCACCACCTTCGGCGGCGGCCCCCTGCTCTGCGCCGCC
>DAOLDO010000347.1:0-6784 GCA_035327325.1 Chloroflexaceae bacterium
GGGGGGATCGTGAGCGTTCCCCCGCCTCGGCCTGGGCGAGCACGTCGCGCACGGCCGCGACGACGTGCTGGGCGTGCTCGCGGTCGGTCACGAGCGAGAGGTGGTCGGAGCCTGGGACGACGCGCTGCTCGCCCACGGCCGAGCGGGCGGCCAGCTCGGCGCCGTTGGCCTGGATCGCCTCGGTGAAGGCGCCGGGCGGCTCGCTGCGGCTGAGCACGACCAGGGGCATGGCGCCAAGATCGCGGACGGCGGCGAGCTGGGCCTGAGTGGCCGAGGCCGGGTCGTAGATCTGCTCCGCCTCGCCGCGGGCCGCCACCGCGTGGCGGTTGGACAGGAACAGGGCGGCGGCGGCCGACCGCTGGGGCTCGGGCAGGGGCGCGGCGATGGCCTCGAAGGGGTTGAGGGCCCGCAGGACGCCGAGCCGCGCCACAGTCGGCAGGAGCCGGTGCTGGCCAAGGACGCCCTCGAGCTCGGCGAGGGCCTCGGGCGGCAGGCGCCCGAACAGCCTGTGGTCGTTCGTGTCCACCAGGACCACGCCGGCCACCTCGTCGCGGAAGTGGTCGGCGAAGACCTGGGCGACCATGCCGCCGTAGGAGTGGCCGACGAGGATGTAGGGCCCGGGCGCCCCGGCCGCCTCCAGCAGGGCGCGCAGCTCGTCGGCGGCCCGGGCGGCGCTCGCCGGCCCCTCGCCCGCCTCGCTCCAGCCGAGCCCGGCGCGGTCGTAGGACACCACGTGGGCGAACTCGGCCACGGCAGGCTGGACCCAGGCCCACTGGGCGGAGAAGCTGGTGCCTCCGGCCTCGAGCACCACGGTGGGGCCCCTGTGGCGCTCGCCCAGCGGGTAGAAGTGCAGCCGGTGGCCGCCGACGGCGACGAGCTTGCCGGGCGCCGGGTGGGCGCGGCGGGCGGCGGCATCGGCGGAGAGCTGGAAGAGGGCGCCGGCCGCGGCTACGGCGACGGCCAGGGCCAGGAGGCCGAGCAGCAGGCGGGCCAGGCGCCTGGGGGCGCGGCCGGCGGCGGTCTCTCGCCAGGCGGTGGTGTCGGTTCGCATCGGTTCCCCTTTCGCAGATGGAGCCACTTGTCTCTGCCCCCAGCCTAGCGGGCGGCTGGCCCGCCCGCATTCGCGCTTCCGCGTATTCCCGCCGCGGACCGGGTGCGAGCTGCGGTGTACGCCCGGCGATACGCGCTTTGTCGTATGCGCTGGCGGCCCGCGGGCGCTACCCTTAGGGCAAGGGACGTACAGACGTGAGCCGCCGGGCGCCGCGGGCGCGGCTAGGCCCGGGGGCGAGGAGGGCGCGATGCGCAGGATGCAGACGATCGGCCACTACGCCTGCGCGCAGGCCAGCGCGGCGCGGGCGGCGCGGCGGGGTCCCGCGTGACGCCGGGCGAGCGGGCCCCGGCCCCGGCGCGCTACTGCCTGCGGGTGCGCGGGCATCTGCCGGACGACTGGCGCGACTGGTTCGACGGCTACAGCCTGGAGCGGACCGCCGACGGCGCCACGCGGCTGATCAGCCCGCCGATCGACCAGGCGGCCCTGCACGGGGCCCTGACCGTCGTGCGCGACCTCGGCCTCCACCTCGAGGCTGTCGTGCCATGGCCTTAGCCCGGGCCGCCCGCCCGCTGGACTCGCTGTGGTATGCTGAGGGCACACCCTTGCTCTCGCAACGTCGCGGCCTCGTCGCGGCCCACCAGCGGCGTGGAGTTCAGCGTGACCGACCGGACCCTGGCGCGGGGCGTCGCCCTCGACACCATGCTGCAGTCGAAGCTCCACCTCCCCGGCGTGCCGCCGGGGCACGTGGCGCGCCCGCGGCTGCTCGCGCAGCTCGCCGGGGCCCGCCAGGCGCGCCTGACCCTGATTACCGCGCCGGCGGGCGCCGGCAAGACGACCCTGGCGAGCAGCTGGGCGCGCCAGCAGAGCGACGCCGTGGCCTGGCTGGAGCTCGACGCGGCCGACAACGACCCTGGCCGATTCTGGCCCTACGTGCTGCACGCCGTCGGCGGCGCCGAGCCGGCGACCGTGGCGCCGCTCCTGGCGGCTCTGCGCGGGCCGCAGCCCCCGCCGGTGGAGGCCACCCTCGCCGCGCTGCTCAACGGCCTCGCGGCTCGCCCCGCCCCGCTGGCCCTGGTACTCGACGACTACCACGTCATCGAGGCGCCGGCCATCCACCGGGCGCTGGGCTGGCTGATTGACCACCTGCCGCCCAATGTACACCTGCTGATCGTCAGCCGGGCCGACCCGCCCCTGCCCCTGGGCCGCTGGCGCGCCCGCGGCCAGCTGTGCGAGCTGCGCGTCCACGACCTGCGCTTCACCCTCGAGGAGGCCGCCGCCTTCCTGACCGGCACCATGGGCCTGCCCCTCGGCGCCGCCGAGGTGGCGCAGCTCGACGCCCGGGTCGAGGGCTGGGCCGCGGGGCTGCAGCTGGCCGCCCTGGCCCTGCGCGGCCGCGACGACCCGGGCGCCCGCATCGCGGCCTTCAGCGGGCGACACGAGTACGTGCTGGCCTTCCTCGCCGACGAGGTGCTCGCCGGGCAGCCCGAGTACGTGCAGACCTTCCTGCTGCACACGGCCATCCTCGACCGCCTGAGCGCGCCCCTGTGCGACGCCGTGCTCGAGGCGCCGGCGCCCCCCGCACGGGCCGCAGCCATCCCCACCTCGCGCTTCATCCTCGACTACCTGCGCGAGAGCAACCTCTTCCTGGTGCCCCTCGACGACGATGGCGGCTGGTACCGCTACCACCACCTGTTCCGGGACATGCTGCGCCACCGGCTCAGGCAGGTCAGCCCCGCCCTGGCGCCCGAGCTGCACCGCCGCGCCGCCCGCTGGCACGCCGAGCAGGGCATGACCGACGCCGCGGTGCGCCACGCCCTCGCCGCCGGCGACCACCAGCTCGCCGCGCGCTGGATCGAGCGGGCCGTGGACGCGACGCTGCGCGACGGCGATCTCGCTCCCCTGCGCGGCTGGCTCGCCGCGCTCCCCGAGGCCCTGATCCGGGCGCGGCCCCGGCTGGCGATCGGCCACATCTGGCTGCTGTTCATCATGGGGCAGGACGAGCTGACGCCGCCCTGGCTCGACGCCCTGACGGCGGCCCTTGAGCAGGAGCCGGACGGCGACGCGGTCCGCTCGGCCGCCGAGCGCGCCCGGCTGCGGGCCGAGTTGGCGGCCCTGCGCGCCGAGCGGGCCCTCCACGCCGGCGCCCTGGCCGAGGTGGCGGCGCAGTGTCGCGCCGGCCTTGCCGAGGCCCCCGCCGAAGCCCTGCGCACCCGCGGGACGCTCGCACTGCTGCAGGGCACCGCCGCCCGCGTGGCGGGCGACCTCGAGGCCGCCGAGGGTTACTTCATGACGGCGCGCGACCTGGCGGAGCGCGGGGGCGAGCAGCTGCTGCTGCTCTACGTGGCCAACAACCTCGCCGATCTGGCCGAGGTGCGCGGCTCCCTCGGGGCGATGGCCCGCGAGCACGAGCGCATGCGCCGGCTCAGCGCCGACGCGGCGGGGCAGCCGCTCCCCCTGGCCGGCATGGCGCTGGTCGGCATGGGCAAGGTGGCGCGCGAGCGCAACGACCTCGACGCCGCCGAGGCCCTGATCGCCGAGGGGGTCGCCCTCGGCCGGCGCAGCGCGATCAGCGGGATCGCCATTGACGGGCTGATCACCCTGGCCCTGGCGCGGCGGGCCCGGGGCGACCTCGACGGCGCCCGGGCCCATCTGGACGAGGCCGCCGAGCTGGCCGAGCGCTGGCACCCCGCGCAGGTCGGGGCGCGCGTCGCGGCGTTCCAGGCCCGCCTGGCCCTGGCCGCGGGCCGCGTGAAGGAGGCGGCGCGCTGGGCCCTGGGCGCGGCGGCGCGCGCCGACGAGCCCTACAGCGACCTGGGCGAGATCGAGCGGCTGACCCTGGCGCGGGTCTGGGTCGCCCAGGGCCGCGCCGACGCGGCCCTGGCCCTGCTGGCGCGGCTCGAGGGCGACGCCGAGCGCGCCGGCCGGCGCGGGCGCCTGGTCGAGATCCTGGCCCTGCGCGGGCTGGCCCTGGCCGCCGCGGGCGACGCCGACGCCGCCCTGGCCGCTGTGGCGCAGGCCCTGGCCCGCGGTCAGGCCGAGGGCTACGTGCGCGTCTTCGCCGACGAGGGGCGGGCCATGGGGCGCCTCGTGGCGCGGGTGGCCGCTCGCCCGGGCGGCTGGCCCGAGCTCGGCCTGCGGCAGGACTATCTGGACGCCGTGCGGGCCGCCTGGGGCGCGGTGGGCGCCGAGGGCGACGCGCCCGCCGGCGATGGCCCCGGCGGCGAGGACGCCCTGGTCGAGCCCCTGAGCGCGCGCGAGCGCGAGGTGCTGGGGCTGGTCGCGGCGGGCTGCTCGAACCAGGAGATCGCCGAGCGGCTGATCATCTCGGTGGCGACGGTGCGCAAACACGTCGAGAACATCCACGGCAAGCTCGGCGTGCAGAGCCGCACCCAGGCCGCGGCCCGCGCCCGCGAGCTGGGCCTGGTGTAGGGCGTCCCCTCACCGCGGCCCCGCGGGCTACTGTCGCCCCCCCGAGGCCCCGAAGGCCGCGCCGAGGGCGAGCCCGATGGCTACGCCGAGCGCGAGGTTGTCCATGGCCAGCCCAAGGGCCGCGCCGAGGGCCACCCCGACGCCCACGCCCATGCCGACGCGCCTGCCGCCCTGCGGATCGTTATCTGGCTGCATCGCCGAATCCTCTCACGGGCCCCGCCTCAGGCGGGCGCCCGGCTACAGTTACGAGCCTGTCGGACTGGTAGCAGCCACGCCGACGGAGCGCATACGCAAAAGCGCGTAGCGCGCCCCGCCCGGCCCCGCCGCCGCCGACTCGCGCTTCCGCTGATGAGCCCGTCCCGTCGCCGTGCTACCGTCATGGCAGGACACGCACGCTGAGCCTGGCGCTCAAAGGGGAGGCACCATATGGGAGGCAAGACGAGGCTGGGGCGCGCGCTGCCGCGCCTGCTCGGAATCGCGATCATCGCGCTGCTGGCCGGTATCTTCACGACGCCCGCCCACGCGGCGGCGCGCCCCGAGCCGCCCGACGCCGCCGCGCTCGCGGCGCTCTTCGACGAGCTGCTGCCCGCCCAGCTCGAGCGGGGCCGCATCCCCGGCGCCGCCCTGGCCCTGGTGCGCGACGGCGAGCTGCTGCTCGCCAGGGGCTACGGCTACGCCGACCTGGAGGCGCGCCGGCCGGTGGACGCGGAGCGCACGCTCTTCCGCACCGGCTCGGCGGGCAAGCCGGTGACGTGGACGGCCGTGATGCAGCTGGTCGAGCAGGGGCGGCTCGATCTGCACACGGACGTGAACGCCTACCTGGACTTCGTGATCCCCGCCACCTTCGCCGAGCCGATCACCCTGGCCCATCTGCTGACCCACACCCCCGGCTTCGAGGATGTCGGCGAGGGGCTGTTCGTGCTGACGCCGGAGGCGGCGCCGCCCCTGGGCGACTACCTGCGGGCGCGGCTGCCGGCCCGCGTCTACCCGCCCGGGGCGGTGCAGGCCTACTCGAACTACGGCACGGCTCTGGCGGCCTACATCGTCGAGCGAGCGGCGGGCGAGCCGTTCGCGGACTACGTCGAGCGCCAGATCTTCGGGCCCCTGGGGATGGAGCGGAGCACCCTGCGCCAGCCGCCCCCCGCCGACCTGGCCGCCGACCTGGCGGGCGGCTACGCGGCCACCGGCGAGGGCTTCGCGCGCGGCGGCTTCGTGTACGCCGGGCCGGCGCCGGCCGGCGGGATGAGCGCCACCGCGACCGACATGGCCCGGTTTATGCTCGCCCACCTCGGCGGCGGCGACGCGGGGGTGCTCCGGCCGGAGACGCTGGAGCAGATGCGGCGCCAGCAGTTCGCGCCGGACCCCCGGCTCGACGGCATGGGCTATGGCTGGATGGAGCGCATGACGAACGGGCGGCGAGCCCTCTACCACCGCGGCTCGATCCTGCACTTCAACGCGGGGCTCTACCTGCTGCCCGAGGAGCGGGTCGGGCTGTACGTGGTGTACAACGCCGCGGGTGGGGCCGCCGCCACCGACGAGCTGTGGCGGGCCTTTATGGACCGCGCCTACCCGGCGCCGGCGCCCGCCCCCATGGCGCCGGGGGCGGACGCCGCGGAGCGGATCGCGCAGTACGCGGGCGAGTACCACCTGGCGCGGGCCGAGCAGAGCGGCGGGGGCAAGGTGCTGCGCCTGCTGGATGCGGCCCACGTGAGCGCGACGCCCCACGGCGAGCTGGCGCTGATGGTCGAGGGCCGGACGGAGCCCTACGTCGAGCTCGAGCCTGGCCTCTTCCGCCACCGTGACCGCGAGGAGCGCCTGGCCTTCTTCACGGACGCCGACGGGCGGAGCTGGCTCGCGCTGGACGGCAGCCCCGCCTTCGACACGCTCACCGCGACCTCGGCCTTCAGGGCGCCCTGGTACGCCACCGCGCCCGTGGCCGCCCTCGCGCTCCTCGGCGCGCTGGCCCTCCTCGGGCTCTCGGGCGCGGGCTGGCTGCTCGGCGCGCTGCGGCGCAGGGGGAGTCGCGGGCCGCGCCCGCCCCTCGCGCGCCTGGCGCGGCCCGCGGCCGGCGCGTTCGGCCTGCTGCTGCTCGGCTTCGTGGTCGCCTTTGTGGCGACCCTGGCGGACAGCGACCCGGCCTACGGCGTGCCGCGCATCTTCTTCGGCCCGACGCCGCTGCTCCAGCTCGTGCTGCTCCTGCCGCCCCTCATGGCCGCGGCGGGCGCGGCCATGCTCGTCTGCGCGGCGGCGGCCTGGCTGGGCCTCGGGGGCGAGGGGCGGCCGTACTGGGGGCCGGCGGGGGGG
>DAOLDO010000348.1:0-6757 GCA_035327325.1 Chloroflexaceae bacterium
AGGCGCTCGAGGGTGCCCTTGGGGATGCCGAGGCGCTGCATCGTGTCGCCAATCTGATCCTCGAGCCAGTCGGAGCTGATGCGGTGCGGGGCGAGCTCGTAGCCGAGCGCCTCGATCGCCACGTTCTTAAAGAGCACGCCAACCTCCAGGTCTGCAAGAAAAAGGGCCTCCGAGTATCGTACCATATTTCACTTGGCGGGCCCGCAGCGGGGCGCCGAATGTGTGCTATCCTATGGCGATTGTCGGCCGGCGCGCCACACGCCGGGCCGCGGGCCGCGTCCGCCCGCGCGCGGGCTCGGGGTCACGACTATGCGCGTCGCGATCGTCCATGACTATCTGAACCAGTACGGGGGGGCCGAGCGCGTGCTCGAGGCCCTCCACGAGCTGTTCCCCGAGGCGCCGGTCTACACCTCGCTCTACGACGCCGAGGCCATGCCCGAGCGCTACCAGTCCTGGGACATTCGCACCTCGTTTATGCAGCGCCTGCCCGGCTGGCGCACCCAGTTCCGGCGCTACTTCCTGCTCTACCCGACCGCCTTCGAGGGCTTCGACCTCAGCCCCTACGACCTGGTCATCTCCAGCAGCAGCTCCTTCGCCAAGGGGGTCATCCCCCGCCCCGGCGCCGTGCACGTCTGCTACTGCCACACGCCGATGCGCTTCGCCTGGCGCACCCGCGACTACGTCGAGCGCGAGCAGATCGGCGGGTTCCAGGGCGCCCTGTTGCCCTTCGCCCTCACCTATGTTAGACTCTGGGACGTCGTGACGGCCAACAGGGTTGACGCCTTCGTCGCCAACTCCCACGAGGTGGCCGGCCGGATCAGCCGCTACTACAGCCGCGAGGCCGAGGTGGTGCCGCCGCCGGTCGATCTGCCCCCCTACATCCCCAGGCCCGCGGAGGAGTTCTACCTCGCCGGCGGTCGGCTCATCCCCTACAAGCGGATCGAGCTGGTCGTCGAGGCGTTCACCAGGCTGCGGCTGCCCCTCAAGATCTTCGGCGACGGCCGCGACCGGGCCCGCCTCGAGCGGCTGGCCGGCCCCAGCGTCGAGTTCCTCGGCTGGGTTGACGAGGAGACCCGCCGTGACCTCTTCGCCCGCTGCCGCGGCTTTATCTTCCCCGGCGAGGAGGACTTCGGCATCACGCCCCTCGAGGCCATGGCCGCCGGCCGCCCGGTGATCGCCTATGGCGCCGGCGGGGCCCTCGAGACGGTGATCGACGGGGTCACCGGCCGCTTCTTCCACGAGCAGTCGGCCGCCGCCGTCGCCGTCGCCGTCGCCGCCTCGCGGGCCGACTGCTACGACCAGCTGACGATCAGGCGCCACGCCGAGAGCTACGACCGCGCGCTCTTCCTCGCCCGCATGCGTGAGGTGATCGCCGAGGCGGTGGAGGGCCGCCAGCTCCAGCGGGTGATCTCCTAAGCTATGCAACTACGCGAGTACCTCGCCATCCTGCGCCGCCTCTGGCCCGTCGTGCTCCTGCTTCCGCTTCTCGCCGGCGGCTTGAGCCTCGCCCTCGCCCTCGGCCGCCCGCCGGCCTACCAGGCGAGCGCCCGGCTCCTCGTCACCCTCGCGCCACCGGCGGCCGCGGCGCCCGCGCCCCTGCCCGCCCTCGACGACGGCGCCACCTGGGCCACCACCGAGTACATCCTCGACGACCTGCCCTTCGTCCTGTCCAGCGCCGCCTTCGCCGCCGACGTGGGTGCCGCCATGGCCGCCGAGGGCTACCCGGCCGACCCAGGGGCCATCCAGGCCGGCCTGCGCCCCGAGGTCACCCACCGCTCCGTCCTGCTCACCGCCACCGCCGCCGGCCCCGAGCAGGCGGGCGCCATGCTGCGCGGCGCCCTCGGCGCCCTCGAGCGGGGCGGGCTCAAGTACTGGGGCCGCGCCGACGCCGGCGGCCTCCAGGGTCCCGTGCTCGACCCGCCGGGTCCCGCCGCGCCCGCCGGCGGCCTGCGCGACCTCGTCCGCGAGGTCGGCCTCCGCGTCGCCCTGGCCCTCGCTGCCGGCGTCGGCCTGGCCTTCCTGCTCCACTACCTCGACGACCGCCTGCGCAGCCCGCGCCAGGCCGAGGACTGGGTCGGCGCCCGCGTCCTCGCCGTTATCCCGAAAGAAAAATAGCTATGCAGCTCACCGATTATGCGTCCGTCCTCGCCAAGCGCTGGTGGGTGATCGCCCTCACCGTCCTGGCCGCCGCCCTGGCCGCCTACGGCGTCAGCAAGCTAATCCGCGATACCTACCGCTCGCAAGCCGTCTACCTGGCCTTCGCCAACCAGGCCGACAACGGCCTCAACATCGTGCTGCGCAACTCGATGAACAGCTACCGCGAGCTTGTGCTCCAGCCCGATGTGCTCGACGAGGTCAGCCAGGGCATCGGCCTCGACATCAGGGGCGAGCAGTGGATGCGCGACGTCAACATCCAGCCCCGCCCCGACGAGCAGAAGATCGTCATCGAGGTTGACGCGCCCACCCTCGACCAGTCCATGGCCATGGCCGACGCCGTGGGCGCCCGCATGGTTGCCGCGGTTAACGCGATCAACGCCCGTCTCGAGGGCACCGCCCGGATCAATGTCGAGCGCATCCAGCAGGCCCGCCTGGTCGCCATCCAGCCCAACACGCGCATCAACGTGCTCGCCGGCGCCCTGCTCGGCCTGATCGTCGGCGTGCTCCTGGCCTACGTCCTCGAGTATCTCGACGACACGCTCAAGAGCAGCGGCGATGTCGAGCGCTTCGTCGGCCTGACCACCATCGGCGCTATTCCGACCGTTGAAAAGTGAGGCCCCATCAGTGACCACTCCCGGCGCCTCGCCCGAGGCCAACCTGATCACCCTGCGCGACCCCGGCTCGGCCGCCGCCGAGGCCTACCGCACCCTGCGCACCAACATCCTGTTCTCCAGCCTCGACAAGCCCCTCCATACCCTCCTCGTGACCAGCACGGTTTTTGACGAGGGCAAGAGCACGACCCTCGCCAACCTGGCCGTCACCATGGCCCAGGCCGAGCAGCGCGTGCTCGTGGTGGACTGCGACCTGCGCCGCCCCAGCCTCCACGCCCTCTTCGGCGCGCCCAACGAGCGCGGCCTCACCAGCGCCATCCTCGAGCAGGGCGAGGGCCCCCTGCCGGTGCAGAACACCGTCGTCCCCGGCCTGACCCTGCTGACCAGCGGCCCCCTGCCGCCGCGCCCCGGCGACCTGCTCGGCTCGCGGCGCATGGCCCAGCTGATCGAGCGCCTGCGCGCCGAGGCCGACATCGTGCTCTTCGACACCCCGCCTGTCGGCGCCGTCGCCGACGCCGCCGCCCTCGCCCCCCGCGTGGACGGCGTGCTGCTCGTGCTCCACGCCGGCATGACCCGCCGCGACCGCGCCCGCGAGGCCCGCCAGCTGCTCGAGAAGGTCAAGGCCAATATCGTCGGCGTGGTGCTCAACGGCGCGAAGCTCGAGCGGGGCTACACCTATTGATCGACCTCCACTCCCATCTCCTCCACGCCGTTGACGACGGCGCCCAGACCCTCGCCGACGCCGTGGCGATGGCGCGGGCCGCGGTGGACCAGGGAGTGACGGTCATGGCGGCGACGCCCCACGGCCATAGCTCGGTCGGCGCGTGGGCCGGCTACAGCCCGCTGAAGCTCCAGGATCGTCTGGAGGAGCTGCGCGCGGCCATCGCCGCCGCCGGCCTGCCCCTCGAGGTCGTGCCCGGCACCGAGATCCTCGCCGAGCCGGGCGCCCTCGAGCGGCTGCGCGCCCGCGAGCTGCTGCCCTACGGCTCCAGCCGGGCCGTGCTGATCGAGTTCCGCCTCGGCATCGCCCGCGCCGCCGCCGAGCAGCTCGTCTTCGCTTTCCAGCTCGCCGGCCACCGCGTGGTACTCGCCCACCCCGAGCGCTACCGCTTCGTGCAGGAAGACCCCAACGCCCTCATCCCCCTCGTCGAGCGCGGCGCCCTGATGCAGCTCACCGGCGACGCCCTTCTGGGTAACCAGGGCCGGGCCCTCGCCCATGTGGCCGAGACGCTGCTCGCCCATGGTCTCGTGCAGGTCCTCGCCACCGACGCCCACGGCCCCCACTTCCGGCGCATGCCCAACCTCGGCCCCGCCCGCGACCGGGCCGCCGCACTCGTCGGCGCCGCCACGGCCGCCCTGATCCCCCGCCAGATCCCCGCGGCCGTCCTGGGCGACAGCCCGATCGCCCCGCCCGCCCCGACCCGGGTGCGGCGCTGGCGCGGGCCGTAGCGCTCCGTCCGAGTAATCTTGAGGGGATGGCGCGCCCGGGCCGGGTGACCACATTGGGTCGCCCGTACGCCCTGCTATCGGGTGTAAGGGCGGCCCAGGGTGGCCGCCCCCGCCGCACTCGTCCAATCAGAATAGCTCGGACGCAGTAGTAGCGGCCTGGCACACCGCTGGCGCTGGGTAAAGACGCCCCGAGACCTCAGCATCACCGTGTCGTGCCAGCGGCCACGCGCCACCGCAGCTGTCCGGGGGAACCGCCGCGCCCGCCGCGGCGTCTCCCCTGTACCCACAGGCGCCGGCTAGAAAGGAGCCCCTATGCACCAGCGGATCGTGCGCGCGGCGCTGCTGCCGGCGTTCGCCCTCACCCTCGTCGCCTGCGGCAGCCCCTCCGCCGTCGCCCCCTCGGCGCCCACGCCCGCCGAGGCCACGGCGCCGCCCGTGACGGCTACCGTGCCGCCGGCCTCGCCCACGGCCGCTGCTACGGCCACCAGGGCCCCCGCCTCGCCCACGGCCGCTGCCACGACTAGCGTGCCGCCCGCCTCGCCCACAGTCGCTGCCACGGCCACCAGGGCCCCCGCCTCGCCCACGGCCCGCCCGGCCACCGCGGCGCCCGCCGTGACCCCCGCGCTCACGGCCGAGTCCGTGGCGACCGCCGTCCCCGCCCCCAGCGCACCCGCCGCCTCGGGCGCCGCGGCGAGCCCCCACGTCCAGCAGGCCATCGCCGACCTCGCCGCGCGCCTGGGCGTCGAGCCTGGCGCGATCAGCATCCTGCGGGCCGAGGAGCTCGACTGGCCCGACGGCAGCCTCGGCTGCCCCCAGGAGGGCATGGGCTACACCCAGGCCCTGGTCAACGGCTACTTCGTCCAGCTCGGGGCCGGCGGCCAGACCTACAACTACCACGGCAGGGCCGGCGGCGAGCCCTTCCTCTGCACCTCGAAGGACGAGCAGCTGCCAGAGGACGTGGCGCCCGGGCTGCGCGGCGGCGGCGGCGGTGATACGTGAGGAGCGGTCGCTAGACGCGGTACGGACGCCCCGGCGTGGTCGCACGGCCCAGGACGGAGCGTGGATAGCGCCACACCTGTCCTGTGGTTGGCGTCGGGGCGCCCCAGCGTGGGCGCCCACGTTGGGGCGCCCTTACGTTCCCACTCAGTCTTCTCGCTCCATTTAGCGCAGCCAGCGCTCGTTCAGCTCGGCGAGGAAGCCGGCGGCCCGCAGCTCGTCCAGGGCCCGGTTGACCTCGGCCTCGAGCTGGAAGGCGGCCCGCGGCATCGCCAGGGCGAAGGGCTCCGAGCTGAGGGCGGCGGCGATGCGCAGCCCCGGCTCGGCCTGCACCGCGGTGAGGGCGGCCACGTTGTCGGCGAGCACCGCGTCGAGCCGCCCGGCGCGCAGGTCGGCCATGGCCTCGGCCGGCTCGTCGTAGCTCGAGCGCAGGGTGAAGGCGCCGTCGCGGGCCATGCGCCTGGCCAGGGCGTCGGCGTCGCTGCCGAGGGCCACCCCGACGGTTCGCCCCGCCAGGTCGCCCAGGCCGCCGATCGCCGACGCTTCCGGCACCACGAGCACCTGGCCGGCGTCGAAGTAGAAGCTCGAGAAGCGGGCCCGGAAGCCTTGCTCGGGGGCGTAGACCAGGGCCGAGGCGATCAGGTCGGCCCGCCCGCTGGTCAGGCTGTCGTAGAGGGCGTCGAAGCCGGTGGGCACGAACTCGGCCCGCAGCCCCAGGCGCCCGGCCACGGCCCGGGCCAGCTCGACGTCGTAGCCTGTCAGCTCGCCGCCCACCTGGTCGGCGAAGGGGCGGAAGCCCACGTCAACGGCCACCCGCAGGGCCCCCCGCTCGCGGGCGGCGGCCCAGACCGGGTCGAGGGCCGCGCCGCCCCGGCCGCTCTCGGCGCCCCAGGCCAGCAGCCCGTAGAGCAGCAGCGCCGCCAGGGCCGCCAGGTCGAGGGCGTGGCGGCGCCAGGGCTGGGTGGGACTCATCATCCTCTCATCAGGTTTCCTTGATTCTGACTCCATACATGAAGTATACTTGACTGTAAGCGCCCGCCGAGCGGGCGTGATTACCCACAGACGTCGCGGCCGCGCCGCACCTATCTCCCACCCAGCCTAAGTGCACAGGTGCATCACCTGCCTGGCATGGCCTCGTGCCGCCGGGCGGGGCCTTGCGTTCCCCGCGGCGATCTGAGAAAGCGCCTCTCCTATGATGGAAGAGCCTCGCGAGCAGCCAGCTCCGGCGGCCCCGCCACCACAGCAGTCGGCCTACCAGCAGGCGGCGCCTGCCTACGCCCCCGCGCCGCCCCCGCCCTACCCCGGGGCGGCCCCCGCTCAGCCCTCCTCAATTGATCTGGCCGCCCGTGTCGCCCGCCTCATGGCCGGGCGGCTGCTCTGGTTTGCCGAGCAGGCGTGGCGCCTGGCCGAGCCGCGCCTCGGCTGGGTGCTCCTGACGGGCTTCCTTGTCGCTATGGTCGGCGCCCTCAGCCTGATGCTGGTGCTGCCGCGCCTGCTGGCCGGGCTGGGCCGGCCGGCCGACGCGCGCGTCGCCGCCATGGCCC
>DAOLDO010000349.1:0-6748 GCA_035327325.1 Chloroflexaceae bacterium
TAGGCCTCCGCGGCGTCATTACAGAGTCTCCCCCACCAATATCCATCGTTCCACCACAGTTTGCTCTCAGGCTTCTCACCGGTCGGCGTCGAGTTGCAGCGACCGTTCGGCGTGCCGTACGAGAAGGTGCGGTACCCTGCCGTGATCGGCTCGGCCTGCACAAGCCGCGGTTCACCAGGAAAACTGAGCGCAAGCAGACCCGCCAACATCATCCAGAGGCTGGTCCAGCGCCAGAGCCGATGGGAGCCGATGAATAGTCTCTTCATCCTCATGTGCTCCTTGTCGAGGATGTCCTGTAGATGAGCACTTCCTCATCAGGTTGACCCTCTACTTGACCATAAATAAGACGACGTAGCGACAGAACTGCCGCAAGGGCGGCATGTGCGTGAGGAGCACGTCATCCAGGCTCTGTTGGCTATACTCCTTCACGTTGATCTGTAGCGAGGGTACAGAGACATGCCAGAGGAGGCGTCGTTGTGGGTGTTGCTCCTATCTCAGCGTGAGCAACGACAGCTGGTCGTGCTTGTCAATGCACAGCCGCAAGAGATTGACGTAGTGACCGCGCTCAAGCTTCGCCGGTGCGGTACGGGTTGCCTCTTTGAGCGCGCGATGCATCCAGCATGTGTAAAACAGCGGGCCAATCGCTGTTGCCGACAGGCCGATCGTCTCGCGGTAACGCGCGATGGCCTCGCCAATCATCCGGTTAAGCGCCGTATTGCCCAGGAAGTGCTGCGCGAAGCCCTTGAGGTTGTTGTGTGTTCCCTGCGCGCGGGCGACGATGATGCTGTAGGAGCGTAAGAAGTAGAAGAGATCCCACAGGGGCATGCCTTGAGGCTCGGCTGCCTCCCAATCAAGAAAAGCCACTTGATGCCGATCCGTAGCCAGCATATTCCAGGTGCCGGGATCGCCGTGCTGAAAGACCAGCGGGAACGGATGCGGATCGCGTCTCAGCGTGGCGATCTGCTGCGCCAGAAACTCCTTATGGCTAGGCGCGAGCCGGTAAAGCTCCACAAAGCGCGTGAAGAGCTGCTCCAGCCTGGCCGCGGCCTCTTCGGCAGTGGCTGTTGTGGTTGTCGCAGCGGCAAGCTTGCGCAGCCAGTCCGTCGCCGCATGAGCGTACGGGCAATCGGCGGTCGCCTGCGTCGCCTGGCGAAACGGCCTGCCGTCAATCGCCGTCTCGCCCAGAATAGCCAGCCCCCCATGAGTCCCGGAGAACGCCACCCGTGGAAGGGTTTGCGCTGTTCCTATGCCCTTGCGCTCCAACAGCGTCAGCGCGTTTCTTGCCGCTTCCAGTCGGTGATTCAAGGTCTGATCGCGGGTCATCTTGACAATGTACTCAAGCCTGGCCGTCTCCCGGTTGATCAGGAAAAACAGAACTTTTCGCGAGGCGTAATCTCCTGGCGCTACCAGGCCCCAGCGCATGGCGCCAATATCCGCGCCCGCAGCCGCGGCAAGCTCGCAAAGATACCTCGGCGGCTGCTCGGTGAGCCCGCGTCCGAGAAAAAAGCCAAAACGAGGGGCTGGCTGCCTCGAGATGTTAGGCTCACGCGGGGGCGATCCCTTTTCCCCGGCTGCGGTGAATCCAGCCGGCAGCAGCGCTCCTGCTCGATGGGTGAGGGTGTGCAAGCGCTTGCGTACGAAGTTGCCGACCCGGCCCGGCAAGCTCTGGTCGCGGGGCGCCTTGAACAGCCCATTGCGGGCAAAGTAGGCGATCGTCGTTCCATCAGAGGCTGGTATGGCCGCGTGGACTTCATCCCCAAGGGCGTTGATCCAGAAGCTCAAGATTGTATCCGCGGGCCGCTGCAGTCGAGCCTGGAGCAAGGTAGTATGCAGTAGGTGTAGTGATCCCCGCGCCTCGAGAAAGATAACCCCGTCTAGTGTGAGGGCATCAGGCGCCCCCAGTGCGTGCAGCGAGCGCGCGTGCGTCTCAAGGTCGCGTACGCTGGCAAACACAAGCAGATCAACGCTCTGCTGCGCGAAAGGCAGCGGCACACCCGCGGTGATGTTGATCACATGGAGATTGCTGATGCCGCCGGGATCCACCGTTTTGCTCTGCGGTTCGTCGGTGCAGATCACAACCTCGCGGCTGAGCCGGGCCATGGTTTTCAGTTGTTTGCGCGAGGGAACGCCAATACACACCGTGCGCTCAAGACTGAGCTTCGGCAGGAGAAACATCCAGCTAGCTCCCGCCACCTCACCCTTTAGATTAACCCCCGGCGTGTACGCCGCTTGCAGCGTGTTTTGCAGCATAGGTGGGTTGCCTTATATGGTTCATCCGTCAAGTGGCGTTACGGCGGGCCGAGGAGGGTGCAGCCCGGGGCAATCAGGCTATACTCCGCTTGACGCGTTGCACATGCATCCGGCGGTTGAGTTTTCTGAGCAGGCGCCTCCCGATACTAAGCGCGACAGTCTCGATCCGGCTCTTGCGTGTCAGGTGGCGGGCCACCGTTGGACTCTGGGCCAGCAACGCGCTCCAGTCTTCGGCCTCGATGAGGGCCGCAAGCTGTGGCCACGAAACTGTAGGCGACCAGTAGGTCTTCACCAGTCTGTTCATGGAGGCCGCGTCACGCGCTGCCTGGCGCAGGTGCAGCAAGCGCCGTCGCCGCGACGGGCTGAAGCCACCTTTGTCCAGAACACAGTGCAGGAGCAACGCGACAAGCTCGGCCTCCGGCGCCGGCACATAGACAGCCCCGTCGCGCCGCCTCCGGCTGAGGCACTCCGTAGCCAGGTCGGTATCTATGAGGGGGATCGGTTTGCCATAGGCGAGGGCGGTGACGACATCGAGCTTGATCCTGCCATCAGCCTGCTCATCATCGGCGACGAAAAAGTGATGCGGCGCATACCCCCAGCGAGGCAAAGGGGCGAAGCCCAGGGAAGCCAGCGCGTGGGCGAGCCGTTTGACCTGGCGCTGCTCGACCAGCAGGTCAACTTCGCTCAGGCCCTTGCTCTGGACAAGCTCATCGTGGTCGCGCAGCAAGCAGTAGCTGATCTGCGCCTGGTTCAACCGTTCGAAGACCTGCTGTAGCAATGCTTGCACAAAGCCTCCTACAGTCGCATCCATAAACGGCCGTATGCTTCTCAGAGACAGCGCTATGCTCACCCCGGCCCATGGCGAGACCAAGGCCGCGGTCATGGCGGAGGACACCGCAGCGCCGACGAGCCGCGCTGGCGCAAGGGCCGGGAGGTCACCTGGAGCGAGGCGGCAGTGGGTTGTCGAGCGCGTGCCCACAGCGAGCGTGACGGATCAGCATCAGGAGCGGCCCTCCCCCCGTACCGCGTCGCGGCCACCGCCGCGTACTCGGTACATTAGCCAACCCCCAAACCTCCCCAAAAAAAGGAGAAGAGGTTGGGCAAGAACCTCTTCTCCTCGTCTCAGCTCCTTCCGTTCGAGTAATGGAGCGCTTCTGAACGTGTCACGCGCAGCATGAGATGACCGTCTTGCTTGTAGCAAATCTTTTTGGATCAGAAAAGTTGCTACAATGCATTAAGACGGTTTAATGAATTGTTAAGAGTATGTTATCTGGGTTCGATCGGCATTATTGCGTATAGTCTGGCAAATGTCAATGACGAGGCCATAGTGATGTCAAATTTGTAACCTTGCCAGGCGGGTCTACGGGTGAGGCTCAGGGGGCAAGCCCTTCCTGAAGCCCTCCCTTGAGGTAGCTCTACCGCCGACGTGTACTAGCGGAAGAAGTCAATCCACGCGATGGTGAGGGCGCCGTCGCCCTCGATCAGGGCTTCGGCGGGCAGGGTGACGGCGAAGTAGCCGTCGCGCAGGGGGAAGGGCGGGTCGGCCTCGTCGGCCACGACCGCGACCGCCAGCCAGCCGGGCTTGTCCGGCTTGAGGTCCCGCTCGGCCCCGTCCGGCCCGACGCGACGCTGCCTGACGTCGTGCCCCGGCCCGCTCGCCACGGAGGCCACGATCAGCTGGCGGCCGAAGCTGAGCCGCAGCTCCTCGAGGCCCTGCAAGTGCAGGCGCAGCTCGACCGACTCGGGGGCGGGGCCGCCCGCCAGCGTGACGACGGCCGAGCCAATGCCGCTGTCGCTCCAGAGGTCAATGGCGACGGCGCGACCGGTCACGGTGACCTGGGCCACGTTGCCGTCGCCCTGGGCCTCGGCGCGGACGACGGGCGAGCCCTGGCCCTCCGATGCGGCCACGCACGCGGCCAGCAGCACGCCAAGGGCGAGCAGGGCACGGGCTGCGCGTGTGCGCATAGGCGTCATGGTCTGCAGAGCGGAGCTTCCTACACAAGCGGTGAAGATAGTATAGCGCCCCTGTCAAGAAAATGGGACGATGAAGCGAGCTCCAGAGTTCGCCGGGGCCTTGCGCTCGGCGCCTTTTTCACATATGATTTGGCCTGCTCAGATCCAGCGTCCGACTATAGGAACCCACACCGGCCTTCGGGTTGTCTGTAGGTGAACCGTGGAAGTCCTTCTCGCCCTCGCACGGCTGCTGCTCAGCGGCGTCTTCGCAATCTCGGGGCTAGCCAAGCTGGCGGACCTGGGCGGCACACGCGAGAGTTTGCGCGCCTTCGGCGCCCCCGGGGCCCTCGTGCCTGCCCTCGCCATCGCCCTGCCCCTCGGCGAGCTCGCGCTCGCGCTCATGCTGATCCCCGACGCCCTGGCCTGGTGGGGCGCGGTGGGCGCCCTCGCGCTCCTGGCCCTCTTCACGGGCGCCGTCGGGCACGCGCTCGCGCGCGGGCGCCGGCCACGCTGCCACTGCTTCGGCCAGCTCTCGTCCAGGCCGATCGGTCCACGGACCCTGCTCCGCAACGTCGCCCTCGGCGCGCTCGCGGCTGCCGTTGTGGCCGCCGGGCCGGGCAGCCTGGCCGCGCCCATCGGCCTCTGGGCCCGCGGCGTGGGGGCGCCGCAGGTGTTCGCCGCCGCCCTGCTCGTCGCCCTGGTCGGCGCCGTGGCCCTCCAGGGGTGGCTCATCGCCATGCTGCTCAAGCAGCAGGGCCGGCTGCTGCTGCGCATCGAGCGGCTGGAGACGCGGGTGTCGCTGGAGGCGCCGCCCGAGAGCGGGGCGCCCCCGGCGCCGCTTCCGGCCCACGGGCTCGCGCCGGGGACGCGCGCGCCTGGCTTCCAGCTCAGCGATCTGCGGGGCGCCCCGCGGCTGCTGCCGCCGCCCGGTCTCGGCGGGAAGCCTCTGCTGCTCGTCTTCGTGGACCCGGACTGCGGCCCGTGCCACCTGCTCATGCCCGAGATCGCGGAATGGCAACGCGCCTATGGAGCGGCCCTCGCGGTCAGTGTCATCAGCCGCGGGAGCGCCGAGGCGAACGCGGCCAGGTTCGATCGGCACGGCGTCGCGAACGTGCTGCTCCAGCGCGACGTGGAGGTGGCCGAGGCGTACCGGGTCCAGGTCACGCCGAGCGCCGTGCTGCTCAACCCGGACGGGACGGTCGGCAGCCAGGTCCAGGCCGGGGCGGAGGCGATCCGCCAGCTTGTAGAGCGTGAGGTCAGCACATGGATGAGGCCCGCTTTGACGCTTTGACCAGGGCGATCGCCCGGAGCACATCGCGGAGGCACACGCTGAAGCTGGTGGCCGCGGGCGCCCTCGCCGGCGTCGGCGCGCTCTTCGCCAGGCGCCCGTCGGCGGCCCAGCAGACGCGGGCGCCTGCCGCCTACCTGCCGGCCCTGATGGTCGAGGCGCCGCCACTGCGCTTCGAGGCGGCGTCGGCGGCCCAGCTCGAGCCGCTGGCGGCCAGGGCGGACGCGAGCGCCGCCGTCCGGGCGTTCAAGGCGCAGCTCACCGCCGCGCGCTTCACGCTCAAGGGGCGCGAGGGCCTCCTGGCGCTGCGCGGCAGCAACATCCAGAACCAGACGCTGCTGCTGCAGTACGAGGGGGCGAGCGCGGGAAACCTGGCCTACCTCGTCTTCGGGGTTAACCAGGGCGACGAGCAGGTCGTCTTCGTGTTGCGCTACGACCCCGCGGCGGGCGTCGTCGTCGGGCTGTATCGCGACGCGGACGGCACCGTGCAGGTCGAGCTCGAGCAGCGGGCGCCGGCGAGCGCCCAGGGCGAGGGGGCCGACGCGGGGGACACGTCGGCGCAGGGGCCCGTCCCGCTCAGGCTCGCGGGGACGAGCGAGGGGTGCCGGGTCTGCGGCGAGACGTGTGCCGAGACCAACAAGCTCCAGCAATCCTCCTGCGTGGTGCGGACCGTGGGGACCGCGGTGAATGTGGCCTTCACCACGCGCAGCATCCTGAGGAGCACCGTCGAGCGAGCGATCGAGACCGCGGGGAACATTGACGGGGTGCGCACCGGCGTGAACAGTATCCGCGCCTGCATCGAGCGGCAGGACCTCGACTGCTCCCCGTCCGGACCTATGTGCCGCAGCCTCTGCGGCGGCTGCGCGCCGGGCCCGGGCGGCGGCTGCACGGGCATCAGCGTGTGCGTGGGGGGTGACTGTCGCGCACGGTGCGGCGGCAACATCTGCAAGGTCGGCGAGACGTGCGGGCCCGGCGGGAGGTGTATCCCGGTGGAGGAGGGATGCCAGGGCGGCACGACCTATATGGGCCTGTACCGCTTCGGCAACACGCAGGCCCCCGCCTGCTGCGCGATTCGCGGCGGCCTCAACTGCGGCGCCGCGACGACCGGCATCTGGGGCGGCTGCTGCCCGCCCGGCACCGTCTGCTTCCCCCTTGGCATCGCCTACGGCTGCTGCATCCCGGGCGGGACCTGCAACCTCTTCTAGCCGGCCGCTTTGCTCCGGCAGTGACATGCTGCGAGGTGTCAGTCGCTCGCTG
>DAOLDO010000350.1:0-6740 GCA_035327325.1 Chloroflexaceae bacterium
TGAAGTCCGGCGTTCTATGCCATCATGTGCTCGCCGCCCGTGAGCCCGCGGGCCACCCCGGCGGCCGTGGCGACCGCCAGACCAGTGAGGAGGGCCCGATGCCCCGCATCCCCTACGCCGACGAGGACCGCGCGCCCGAAGAGATCGTCGCCCCGATCCGCGCCCGTCGCGGCGGCGCGCTGCTCAACCTCGACCGCATGCTGCTCCACAGCCCGGCCTTCGCCCGCGGCTGGAACGCCCTGCTCGGCGCGGTGCGGAACGAGCTGACGCTGCCGCCACGCCTGCGCGAGCTGGCAATCTGCGCCGTCGCCGCCGTGAACGGCGACGACTACGAGTGGCGCCAGCACGCGCCCGCTCTCCGCGACCTCGGCGCGACGCAGGCCCAGCTTGACGCCCTGCGCGACGTGGCCGCCGCCGCCGGGGACGCGGGACTGTTCGATGCGACCGAGCGGGCCGCCCTGGGCCTCGCCCTGGAGTTGGCACGCGACGGCGAGGTGAGCGACGCCGCCTTCGACGCGGCGCGCCGGGCCCTGCCCGACGCCCAGCAGCTCGTGGAGCTGGTGGCGGTGATCAGCACCTTCTGTATGGTCTCGCGCTTCCTGCTGGCCCTGGGCGTGGAGCCCGAGCCGTCGGCGGGCGCGGCAGGTGCTGTGTCCGAGCAACCCTGACAGGCTGCCGCCCCCGGGCCGGGCAGCGGTGCCGGACCGCCTGGCCTGGGAGCAGCAACCGCGCAGCGGTGCTCGATGCTCGCCTACGCGCCGGCGGGCAGCAGCTCGGTGACATTGGCCTCGATCTGGTCCTGGCCGCGGTGGCGGGCGACCGAGACGCGGTGGTTGCCGTCGCAGACGTAGTAGTGCTCGCCGAGCTTGTAGACCTGGATGGGGGGCAGGCGCACGCCGTCGCTCATCGCCTGGGCGACGCGGCTCCAGCGCTCCTTCAGGTAGGTGGCGCGGGGCAGGAAGTTGCGGTCGAACTCGTGGGCCCGGCCCTCGCTGCCCGCGATCTGCGCCAGCGCGATGGTCTGCACGCCGCGGGGGGCCTGGCGGTAGCGGCCGAGGTCGCCGCAGGTCGCCTCGAGGGTGGGCAGGTCGGCGGCGCGCCGCCTGATGGCATCGAAGAAGGCCGCGCGCCGGGCGCTGCTGTAGGCCGCCTGGAACTGGCTCGTCGCCTGCATCTGGTCCATCTCGCCCTCCTCGTCGTCGCCGCTGCCGTGCCCCTACAATAGCCCGGCGGCGGCGCCGGCGCATCGGGAGGAGTACGGGAGCGCGGTACGTAAGCGGGGATGGGGCACCGCCCACGTCCGGGGGGCGTACGTATACACAGCGCCCCGGGGGACGGGGCCATTTCTGCGCTATAATGCGCGGAGCGAACGGCTGGGAGGGCCGGGCCCCGGCCCGCGCCACGAGACCCGAGGACACCCTGATGCGAATCCTGATCACCGGCGGGGCCGGCTTCATCGGCTGCAACCTGGCCCGGCGCCTGCTCGGTCGCGGCCACCACGTCACCGTCTACGACAACCTCTCGCGCCCGCGCACCCCGCATAACCTGGCCTGGCTCGAGGCCCTCGCCGCAGAGGCCCCCGGCCGGCTCAGCTTCATCCAGGCCGACGTGCGCGACGCCGCGGCCATCGCCGAGGCCGCCCGCGACGCCGAGGCGATCTACCACCTGGCCAGCCAGGTGGCCGTCACCACCTCGGTGCAGGACCCGCGCACCGACTTCGAGATCAACGCCCTTGGCACCTTCAACGTGCTGGAGGCCGCGCGGCTGGCCCCCGGCCGCCCCGCGGTGCTCTACGCCTCGACCAACAAGGTCTACGGCGGCATGGAGGACCTGGCGATCGTCGAGGCCGCGACGCGCTACAGCTATCGCGACCTGCCCGGCGGCGTGCCGGAGACCCAGCCCCTCGACTTCCACTCGCCCTACGGCTGCTCGAAGGGCGCGGGCGACCAGTACGTGCGCGACTACCAGCGCATCTACGGGCTGCCCACGGTGGTCTTCCGCCAGTCGGCGATCTACGGGCCGCGCCAGTTCGGGGTCGAGGACCAGGGCTGGGCCGCCCACTTCGTGATCGCCGCCCAGACCGGCCGACCGATCAGCATCTACGGCGACGGCAAGCAGGTCCGCGATATGCTCTACGTGGACGACCTGATTGACCTGTACGAGCTGGCCCTGGAGAGGATTGACATAACGGCGGGTAAGATCTACAACGTCGGCGGGGGCCCCGCCAACACCCTCTCGATCTGGGCCGAGTTCGCCCCACTGATCGGCGGCTTCGCGGGGGCCCCCGTCGAGCCGGCCCGCTACGGCGACTGGCGCCCCGGCGACCAGCCGGTCTGCATCCTCGACATCGCCAAGGCCGAGGCCGAGCTGGGCTGGCGCCCGCGGGTCGGCGTCGAGGAGGGCATGCGCCGCCTGTGGGACTGGGTCGCCGCCAACATCGAGCTGTTCCGGTGAACATCCTCTGCGCGCTGACCTACTACCGCCCGTATACGAGCGGGCTGACGATCTACGTCGAGCGGCTGGCGACCGCCCTGGCGCGGCGGGGCCACGGCGTGACCGTGCTTACCTCGCAGTACGACCCGAGCCTGCCGCGCAGCGAGATCATGGACGGGGTGCGGGTGGTGCGGGCGCCCGTGGTCGCCCGGGTGAGCAAAGGCGTGATCATGCCCACCTTCGGCGGCATCGCCACGGCCCTGGCCCTCACCCACGACGCAATGAGCCTGCACCTGCCCCAGTTCGACGCCCCCGGCCTGGCCCTGCGCGGGCGCCTGCGCCGGCAGCCCGTGGTGCTCACCTACCACAGCGACCTCCAGCTGCCCCCCGGCATGCTCAACCGGGTCGCCAACAGGGTGGTGGACGCGGCCAACCTCGCCGCGGGCACCCTGGCCACGCGCGTCGTCGCCTACACGGAGGACTTCGCCGACCACTCGCCCTTCCTCAGGCGCTTCCGCGAGAAGATCGTGGTCATCCCGCCGCCCGTCGAGGTGGCCGCGGTGACGCCGGAGGAGGTTGCGGCCTTCCGCGAGCGCTGGCACCTGCGCGGCCCCGTGATCGGCATGGCCGCGCGCCTGGCCGCCGAGAAGGGCGTCGAGGTGCTGCTCAGGGCCCTGCCCCGCGTGCTGGAGCGCCACCCCGAGGCCCGGGTGCTCTTCGCCGGCCCCCACGAGCACGTGCTCGGCGAGGAGGCCTACGCCCACCGCCTGCGCCCGGAGTTCGCCCGCTTCGGCCGCCACTGGACCTTTCTGGGCACCCTCGGCCCGCGCGAGATGGCCGCCTTCTTCCCCAACCTCGACGTGCTGGTGGTGCCCTCGCTCAACTCGACCGAGACCTTCGGCCTGGTGCAGGTGGAGGCCATGCTCTGCGGCACGCCCTCGGTCGCCAGCGCCCTGCCCGGGGTGCGCCAGCCGGTCCACCAGACCGGCATGGGCGAGGTGGTGCCGGTGGGCGACAGCGAGGCCCTGGCCGCCGCCATCCTGCGCGTGATCGAGCTGCGCGAGCGCTACGTGCGCCCCCGCGAGGCGATCGCCGCGAAGTTCTCGACCGAGAAGACGGCCCTGGCGTACGAGCGGCTCTTCGAGGAGCTACGGCGAAGCTAAGATGAACACACACGCGCCCCAGCGCGACTTCCTGCGCCCTCACCTGCTCACCCTGCCCATCCACCGGGTTATGATCCGCGCGGTTGAGGCCAGGCTCTTCGCCGAGCTGGCGCCCGACCTGCCGGGGCCGATCGTAGATATCGGCAGCGGCGACGGCACGTTTGTCGAGATCGCCCTGCCCGGCAAGGAGGTCTACGGCATTGACCCGCTGCTGCCCGACACGCGCGAGGCCCTGGGCCGGGGCGTGTACGCCGGCCTGAGCATCGCCGACGGCAAAGCTCTGCCCTTCCCCGACGGCCGCTTCGCCAGCGCGATCTCGAACTGCGTGCTCGAGCACGTGATCCCGCTGGACGAGACCCTGGCGGAGACGGCGCGGGTGCTGGGCCCCGGCGGGCTGTTCGTGGCCTCGGTGGTCGGGAACAGGTTCCCCCGGGACCTGCTGGGCACCTGGCTGCTCGACCGGCTGGGCCTCGACGGGGCCCGCTACGGGGCCTGGTTCAACAAGATCTCGTACCACTTCAACACGCTCAGCCGCGACGAGTGGGCGGCCCGCTTCGCCAGGGCGGGCTTCGCGGTCGTCTCCTGCCGGCCCTACATGAGCGCGGCGGCCCTCAAGCTGTTCGACCTGAGCCACTACTACGGCGCGCCCAGCCTGCTCACCAAGCGGCTGACCGGGCGCTGGCTGCTGGCGCCGCCGCTGACGCCGAACCTGCTGTGGGAGCCGCTGCTGCGCCGGATCTACGAGGCGCCGCCGGGCGAGGACGGGCCGTACTACTTCTTCGTGCTGCGCAAGAAGTAATCTGGGGAAACCCGGTTTCCCCACGCCCGACCCGAATGCTGCGCAAGAAGTAATCTGGGGGGACTGGCTTCCCCACACCCCGCCCGGATTCTGTATAATATTTCCATGGAAGAGCCAACGTCAGAGACAACGACCAGTCAGCATGATGTCCGGGCCCTCGTGGCCGAGGGCAACGCCGCCCTGATCGCCGGCGACAGCTACACCGCGCGGCAGCGCTTCCGCCAGGCCCTCGAGCTCGACCCCGAGCGGGTCGAGGCCTGGGTGGGGCTGGCGGGCAGCGTGCGCCCCTACCGCGAGAAGCGCGAGCACCTCACGCGGGCCCTGGCAATTGACCCGACCAACCCCGAGGCCAGGGCCGTGCTGGCCCAGGTCGAGGCGCGCCTGGCCGCGGGCGAGGTGCTGGCCCCCGGCGGGGTGCAGGTGCGCGAGCCCCAGCCCGCCCCGGCCGAGGAGCCGCCGCCCCCCGAGGACGGCGAGCCGGCCGCCGCGCCCACAGACACCCAGGTCTGCTACATCCACCCCGACCGCGAGACAGGGCTGCATTGCACGAACTGCGGCCGGCCGATCTGCGGCGAGTGCGCCACGCGGGCGGCCGTCGGCCAGCTCTGCCCCGAGTGCCTGCGGGTACGCCGGCCGGTCAACTACCAGGTCAGCGGGACGAACCTGCTCATCGCCGGGGTGGTGGCCCTGCTCTACGGCGTGGTGGTCAGCTTCGTGGCCGCGCAGCTCCTCGGCATGATCGGCTTCTTCGGGCTGTTCGTAGCCTTCCTGCTGGGGCCGGTGGCGGGCGATATGCTGGTGCGGCTCAGCGACCGGCTGACCCACAACAAAAAGGGGCGCCCGATGCAGCTGGCCGTGGCCGGCTGCTTCGTGCTCGGCGCCTTGCCGCTGACCATGCTGATCGCCCTGCTCGGCTCGCTGCCCCTGGCGCTCATCCTCTTCACGATCATGGCGGCCACCACGGCAGCCGCGCGGCTGCGCTGAGCCCTGGCCCGCCATTTGCTGACCTGAGCCGCAGGTATGAGCGGGTAAGAGCGAGCTGCTACAATCACCTCGGCCGATGGTGCGGGTGGCGACCAGCGAGCAGCGCTTGAACTTAAGGACATGGGCGATATGACAGAGCGAATGGGCAGCATGATGCGGGCTGTGCGCGGCGATCAGAACCCGCTGGACGGGGTCGAGCAGCGCCTGCGCGAGCAGATCTTCGGCCAGGAGCGCGCGATCGAGAGCGTGGTGCGCGTGCTGAACCGGGCCCGCTTCGGCTTCTCGGCCGGCAACCCGCGTCGCCCCCGGGCCACCCTGCTCTTCCTGGGCCCCACAGGCGTCGGCAAGACGGCCACCGCCAGGGCCCTGGCCCAGCTGCTGCGCCCCGACGGCGAAGCCTTCCTCAAGGTTGACTGCTCGCTCTTCAGCCAGGGCCACGAGGTGAGCGCCCTGGTCGGCGCGCCGCCAAGCTACGTCGGTCGCGACCAGAAGCCCCTGCTCAACCCCGAGATCATCGAGCAGGAGAACAGCGTGGTGCTCTTCGACGAGATCGAGAAGGGCCAGCCCGAGCTGTGGAACCTGCTGCTCCAGGTGATGGAGGACGGCGAGATCCTGCTGCTCAACGGCGGACGGCGGGTCAGCTTCCAGAGCAGCATCGTGATCTTCACCACCAACGTCGGGGCCAAGGAGATGGTGGACTTCCTCGACCGGCGCACGATCGGCTTCCGCACGCCCCACCAGGACGTCGAGTCGACCGGCCAGACGATCTACCAGATCGGCTTCGAGTCGCTGCAGAAGGTCTTCCAGCCCGAATGGATCAACAGGCTCGACGAGATCGTGGCCTTCCGCCCGCTCTCGAGCGACGTGCTGCGCCACGTGCTCGAGCATATGGTCCAGGAGAGCAACGAGCAGTACCTGCGCCACGGGATCAAGATCGAGCTGGCCCAGGAGGCCAAGGAGTACCTGCTCACCAAGGGCTTCGACTCGCGCTTCGGGGCGCGGCCGCTGCGCCAGCAGCTGCTCAAGTATATTGACGCCCCCCTGGCCGACCTGATGGCCTCGGGCGGCATCCCGCCGGGCAGCAATGTGCTGATCACCTACACCGGGATTGACCGCCACGGCGAGGCCCTGGACTTCTACCACGAGCCCGCCCCCGAGCTGCTGCGCCAGGCCGAGGAGCTGCGCGCGCAGGAGGTGGGGCGGATCGCCGTGAAGGAGAGCGACGGCCCCCAGCCGCCCAGCGTCAGCCTGACCAGCGAGCGCAGCAACGCGGCCGAGGGCGGCGCCGGCCCCTTCGGGGCGCGGGGCCCGCGCATCAACCCGCGGCGCAACGAGGGGCGGTAGACACCTTCGACCCCACC
>DAOLDO010000351.1:0-6713 GCA_035327325.1 Chloroflexaceae bacterium
GTGCGAAATATCCCAGGGCGCCGGGACGCCCAGATTGTTGTGAAACGGTAGCTGGCGAGGCGGGCGGAGGTTCAGGGGCGGGTGCGGCACCTCGGCCGGCAGCGTGGCGACGCGGGGCCGCCATGACGCCCGAGCGAGGCCGTACGGGCGACCCCACGTGGTCGCCCGGCCCGGGAGCGGCAAGCCCTCCGTCAGCGCAGGAACAGGCAGGATGCGTGGCGCGCCAGGCCATTAGCACGCGCTGCGGCGGCCTTCAGCCTTCATCCTTCACCGGGGCGCCGGGGGCGCGGCAGACTGCGAAACGGCAGCACGCGCCGCCAGAGGTGGGCGACCATGGCGGCGAGCGCGACGAGGTAAAGCAGGCCGGCGAGGGGCGGCATCCAGCCGAGGCGGCCCTGGCCGAGCAGGCCGGCGAGGGGCAGCTGGAGGGCGGCCAGGGCCACGCCGGCGTTGAGCGCCCCGTAGCCGAGCCAGGCGAGGCCCAGATTGCCACGGCCGCCGGCGGCGTCGAGACGGGGCAGGATCCAGATGGCGACGCCGCAGGCGAGCTGCACTGTCCAGCCGAGCAGCATCATCTGGATATGGGCGGGGCGCAGCGTCCAGAGCCACGGCGCCACGCGCAGGCCCTTCTCGGCGAGCATCAGACTGCCTATGGTGGCGCCCACAGCGAACTGGAGCAGGGCCGTACGGATGAGGAAGCGGCTCACGAGCGGCATCAGGGGGCCCCCTTCCGCCCAGGGTCGGGGCGCCCCTTCACCCTGGGCCAGAGGGCGAAGACAATGGCCCAGACGGCCAGCACCTGCAGCAGGGCCGCGGCGGCGAGGCCCCACGCCGACCAGGGGCTCGGCTGAAGGGCCTGGAGCGGCTCCGCGACAGCCCGGAGGGCCAGCCCGCCGTTGAGCGCCCCGTAGGCGAACCAGCCGAGGCGCTCGTCGCCGCGGGGCCGCTCGGGCGCGAGCGGCGGGAACAGCCAGAGGGCCACGCCGCAGATAAGCTGGGTGGCCCAGCCGAACATCAGCAGATGGTAGTAGACTGGCAGCAGCGCCCCGAGGCCGCTGTGGAGGCGCAGGCCCTGGTTGGCGAGCAGCAGCGCCCCGAGCAGGACGCTGGCCAGCAGGAGGCCGAGGGCGGTCTTGATAAAGACACGAGCCTGGAGGTACATAGGCGTAGCGTCATTCACTGGGGCGGAGCCGGCGCGCGGGCGATATCCCTTCGCGCGGCGCACTGGTCAGGGTAGCAGGCGCCGCCCGCGGCACCTGTGACTTTCCTCACAGCCCGCGCAGCGGGCGGCCGGGGAGGCCCGCCGGGAGGAGGAGAGGAAAGTCCTTGTCGGCGGCGTGCGAGCGGGTTACGCTCTGGCGGTGCGGCGGGCGCGGCGGGCGCCGCCGGCGCAAGACGAGGATACCATGGAACTGACACCCGAGAGCATGGTTGACGTGGGCGAGGCCCTGCGGCACGCGCGCCACGACGGCGCGATCTGGAGCCTGAACTGCGAGCAGCTGAACGTCAACCTGATGCGCCTCTCGACGGGCGCGGGCATCCCCGAGCACAGCAACGGGGAGCTCGACGTGCTGATCGCGGTCTACGAGGGCGAGGGCGAGCTGACGGTTGAGGGGGCCGCGCACGCGCTGGGTCCGGGCGTGGCCGTCGTTGTGCCGCGGGGGGCGCGGCGCGGGCTGCGCTGTCTGCGGGGCCCGCTGGTCTACCTGACGGCCCACCGGCAGCGGGGGGGGTTGATGCCGACGTAGCGGGGCGGTCGGCGCGGCCCAGGCTGTCGGGCCCGGGACGCCGTAGGCGCCCGGAGCGGCCGCGTGGTATAATCCGCGCCGGGGGGCGCGTGGGCGGCCGGGCGGGGCACTTGGCCCGCACCCGCCGGGCCCCGCGCGAGTATCCGGGCCGGAGTGGCGGAACGGCAGACGCTGCGGTCTTAAAAACCGCTGGGGGCAACCCCGTACGGGTTCGAGTCCCGTCTCCGGCACCAGCATTGGGATGCGGTAAACGGCTCCTTCACCCACACGGTGAGGGGCCGTTTGCGCGTCGCATGAGTCATTACATGAGTCATTGGGAAAAAGTGACTCATGTGTCCTGCTTGGACCGCCTCAGTCGCCGTCCGAGGCTAGCGATAGCGTCGGCCTTCTGGTCGTCGAGGGCGTGGGCGTAGATCATCGCGGTGATCGCCGGCGAGCTGTGGCCGAGGATCTTCGAGACGGTGACCAGCGGGACACCATCGGCGAGCATCAGCGTGGCGGCCGTGTGGCGCAGGTCGTGGAAACGGATGGCCGGCAGCCCGGCCTTCTTCAGCGCGCTCTTGAACTGCTTCACCAGGTCGGAGAAGTGGATGGGCGCCCCGGTGTCCGTCACGAAGACCAGGTTGAACGAGTTCTTCCAGGTCACGCCGCGAAGCGCGGCCTCCTCAGCCTGGACGCGCTGGTGCTCACGCAGCAGGGCGACAAGGTCAACATCGAGCTGGAGTACCCGGTCGCCGGCCTTGGTCTTGGTGGTCTGGAGCACAAAGGATTTGCCCCCCGCGACCTGTCTGACGCGCTGGAGCTGCTGGAAGACGCGCAGGGTGCCCACATTGAGGTTCAGGGCGTCCCAGGTGAGGCCCAGCAGTTCACCCTGGCGCATACCCAGATTGAGGGCCAGCCAGTAGAGCGCCTCCCAGCGGTGGCCCTTCAGCACGGCGAGCAGCGCCTGGGCCTGCTCGAAGTCGAGGGGCTGGATGGGCGGGGTGCGCACCGAGGGCAGCTCAATCTGGTCGGCGGGGTTCTTGGCGATGTAGCGCTGCCGCACAGCTACAGCGAGGGCTTTGTGAAGCCGAGCGTGGGCGTTGCGCACCGTCTGCGCGGCGAGCCTTGTCGTGAGCTCATTTACCCAGGACTGGACATCGGCCGGGGTCAGCTGGCTGAGCTTACGGCGCCCAAGCTTTGTGCCCTTGATGTACCGCCGAACCACCGCCGTGTAGTCATCCTTGATCCTCGGCTTGAGGTTGATCGCAAAGGTCTCCAGCCAGGTGTCGCACCACTGCTCTACGGTTGGCTGCTGAGCAGCCAGGTTGACCCCTTGCTCGAGCTCCGCAAGCATCTGCTTGAGCTTCTCGCGGGCCTCGCGCTGCGAATTTGCGCGCCGGCGTCGTGGCGGCCCGCCCTCCACCCGCACCTGGGCATGCCAGATCCCCGAGTCCTTCGGCGACTCGTAGATCGAGCCTTCGCCATTCGAGCGACCTTTGGCGCGTCGTGCCATTGCAAGCTCCTGACGTTGCTCTCGGATCATCACACCGCTGGGCGTTGAGTGTGAGAGACTATACAGGACGAACAAAAGTTTGTCAATAGTATTAGCACTTTTAGCAGCCCCAAGTTAGCACCGTTGCACTATTCCTAATGGCGTTTATTGCGTCAAACCCCGGCTAACCCCAGTTTGATATTATTGACATTATGACCAAGATAGACTATGATTGACACAGAGTGACTGTGTGACCGGCATCATGGAACGCAGCCCCCATCACCCCACTTTTGATTACACAATAATCGCCCGTGCGGCGTTCGGCCCAACGGGGCTGCTCAAGCAGCAGTACGAGGCTGCGCTGCAGCGGGCCGGCCGCAGCTGGAATATCGTGTCGATCATGAGCCAGAACCCGCCCGCCCTCAAGGCGTCGATGGCGTTCTACGGAGCCCTGATGCATGGCTCCTCGCCGCTGAGCCGGGCGCAGCGCGAGCTGATTGCGGTGGTGGTCTCGCGGGCCAACGGCTGCGTCTACTGAACGCGCGCCCACGCCCACGACCTCCGTGCCGAGGTCGTCCGCGACTTCCAGATCCCCGACGAGGCGACCGCCGACCGGCTGGTTCACCAGCTCGCCGCCGATTGGCGCAAGGCCCCCCTTGCCCCCGCCGACGCCGCCCTGTGCGCCTTTGCGGAGAAGCTCACCTGTCACCCCGCTCTGATGAGCGCCGACGACGTCGCGGCGCTACGCGCGGCCGGCTTCGACGACCGGGCCATCCACGACGCCACCCAGGTCGCCGGCTATTTCAACTACATCAACCGGGTCGCCGACGCGCTCCACGTCGAGCAGGAACGCTTTGTCCGCGCCTGGGAGCAACCGCCTGATCTTGCGTCAGGAGACCCGAGATGACCCGCTCGCGCTCGCGCTCGCTCCTTGGGATGCTGTTCGTCCTCGCGGGCCTCAACCACTTCCGCCAGCCGGGCTTCTACGGGCGGATGATGCCGGACTATCTGCCCGCCCACGAGGAGCTCGTCGCGGCGAGCGGTTACGCGGAGATCGCCCTTGGCGTCCTGGCCTTTTTCCCGAGGCTGCGCGGCCTGACTCGCTGGGGGCTGATCGCCCTGCTCGTCGCCGTGTTCCCTGCCAACCTTCACATGGCGCTGCACCCCGAGCGTTACCCGCGCCTCCCTCCGATCCTGCTCTGGCTGCGCCTGCCCCTCCAGCCCGCCCTGATGGCCTGGGTCTGGTGGGCGACGACCCCATCCCAGAAGCGCTCAGATGTGACCACGCTGCCGCGCCAGTCCAGTTGATACGAGCGGGGGTGATACCTCCCAACGCTTCTAGCGTTGGGCTTCCTCCGTCGTCGCGTCGAGCCTGCGCGTGGCAGGAGTTACCAACGCTCGGGAGGCGTTTATGATGCTCTCCGGGCATCCCTCGGCGAGCAGAAGCCTGAGTCCCTCGTCTCGAATGTTTCGTGCCGCGTTGAGGTCTCGGTCGTGAACAACCCCACACCGACACGTCCATTCCCGGTCGGCCAGCGTGAGGTCACTGTTGATGCAGCCACACGCCGCACACAGCCGCGACGAGGGGAAGAATCGCCCAATCACCACCAAATGCTTGCGCTGCCAGCGGGCCTTGTAGGCGAGCTGGAAGCGCAGCATCGACCATCCGGCATCGTGAACGCTCTTGGCCAGGTTGGTTCTCCCGAGGCCCTTCACGTTCAGATCTTCGAGTACGACCGCATCGTGCTCCCGCACGAGTCTGGAGGTGAGTTTGTGGAGGTGATCGGCCCGCTGGTTGGCGACTCGTCGATGCTGGCGGGCCACCTTCATACGGGCCTTCTCGCGGTTCTTGCTACCCCGCTCACAGCGGGAAAGGTGACGCTGGAGCCGGCGCAGTTTTCGCTCGGCCCGCCGGTAGTGCCTGGGGGCCGGAACGCGCTGCCCGTTACTCAGCACCGCCAGGTCTTTCAGTCCAACGTCTACACCCACCACTTGCTCGGCGTCAGGTGGGGGCAGGGGCGTATCGGACAGCTCGAAGTGGACGACCAGCGTGACGTACCAGGCCCCGGTTGCATCCCGCTTGAACGTCGCACTCTTGACCGTGCCCTCTAGCGGTCGATGCAGCACCAGCCGAACCAGGCCGACCTTCGGCACGGAGAGCCGGTCGCCGACGAGCACCACCCGCTGCGGGATGCGAAACCTGGGCGTCTCGCGTTTCTTGGAGCGGAAGCACGGGAACTTCGTCCGTCGAGCGAAGAAGGCTCCAAACGCTTTGTCGAGGTCGCGGATCGCTTGCTGGAGCAACTGTGAGTCCATCTCGCGCAGCCAGGCCGTCTCAGGCTGGTGCTTGAGCTGCGTGAGCTCGCCGCACAACTCGCTCACGCTCAGGCTCTTGCCCGTCGTCTTATAGTGCGTGAGCCGTCGAGCAAGCGCCCAATTGTACGTCCACCTCCTCGCCCCCGCGAATTGCCAAAACTGTCCCTCCTGCTCGGGAGTAGGCAACAAACGGTAGCGGTACGCTTTCTGGTGGATGCTCATAACATTCGCTCATTTGTTCGTGTGGTGATAGTATACCACATCAGAGGCGTTTCTGCCTATTAGAATGCCATGAAGCTAAAGCCGATAAAGTGGGGCGCTTCATTCCACGCGTGGACGACCTGGGCTTTCGCGCATAAAGGCGAGCATCCGTAACCCCTCAACCCGCACGACAGCCAGCAGTGCCACGGTGGCCGTTTGCCTGGGGCCTACAAGCTCGCCGCCACGACGCCGCGCACTGAGCGCGGCCGGCCACGAACGGCATGTTGCGGGCGAGAGCAGCCGGCGTGTTCGGGAAGGGCCGAACACGCAGAGAAGCCGAAGAGCCGGACAGCGCTCGTCTGCCCGGCTCTTCGGCCACTGGTGGCCTCCTCTCTACTTCTCTGCCGCGCTGAAGTCGCGCATGACCTGGGGGGCGGCGGTGTCGAAGCCAACCACGTCGAGCATGCCGCCGTCGGCGGGGTCGGCGATGCTGAAGCGGTTGGCCAGCATGCCGACGACGATCAGCTTCGCCGGGATGCCCATGCGCTCGCGGTAGCGCCGCAGCGCCTCCGCCGGGTGGACCTGGCCGAACCAGGTCTCGCTGTCGGTGTAGACCACGAAGGTCTCCACCGCCACCCGCTCCTTCAGCGCCCACAGCATCGGCAGTGCGCAGTCCGTGCCGCCGAAGGGCAGGTTGCTCGTCCGGGCTACCACCTCGTCAAGCCGCTGGCGGGCGTTCAGCTGGAGCGGCACCAGCTTGTGGCTGAAGGCCAGGGTGTGGACCGCTGGCTCGGTGCGCAGGGTCACAAGGCTCATCGCCGCAGCACCCACCCGCGGGGTGAGGCCGGGCACGCCGGCGATCGCGCCACAGCCCATCGAGCCCGAGACGTCGAGGGCCAGCAGGTGGCGCGTGCCCGCCGGCTCCACCGCCCCGAAGGCTAGCTCGAAGGCGTCGTTCAGCGCGTCGACCACGG
>DAOLDO010000352.1:0-6710 GCA_035327325.1 Chloroflexaceae bacterium
TCGAGCTCGGCGCCGGCCAGCACCGCCTCGGCCGCCGCCGCCCGCCAGGGCACGGGCGCGACGCCGCCAAGCACCAGGCGCGCCTCCTCGACCCGCCGCCCGCCCGGTCCGCCCATGCGCAGCACCGCCGCCACCCCCACCAGCGCGAACGCCCAGACCTTGCGGTCCATCGCCTTCAGGTAGGTGCCCCGCGCCCCCTCCGGGCGCGCCGGCAGCTCCACGCTGAGCACCAGCTCGTCGGCGGCGAGGGTCGTCTCCGTGCGCCGCTCGTCGGTCGGCGGGGCGAGCAGCTCGGCCAGGGGCAGCGCGCGCTCGCCGCCCGGCCCGCGCAGCCGCACGGCGGCATCGAGGGCCACGAGGGCCGTGGCCAGGTCCGATGGGTGGACGGCCACGCACGGGCTCACGTCGAACAGGGCGTGGAGCTGGTTCTCGCCGTCGCGGGCCTGGCACTCGTCGCCGCCCTGCAGCCAGCAGCGCACGTCGGGGCTGCGGAAGTACCAGCAGCGCGGCCGCTGCAGCAGGTTGCCGCCGATCGTCGCCATGTTGCGCAGCTGTGGCGTCGCCGCCAGGCCCGCCGCCTCGGCCAGGGCCGGGTAGTCGCGCCGGACTAGCGGGTCGCGCTCGATCGCGCTGAGCGTCGTCAGGGCGCCGATCGCGAGCCCGCCCGCCCCCGCGCTGATGCCCCGGGGCAGGTCGGCGACCTGCTTGATGTTGATCAGCTCGCCCGGGGCGACCAGGTCGGCCTTCATCAGGGTCAGCAGGTCGGTGCCGCCCGCGAGGGGCCTGGCCGCGCCGTCACCGGCCTGGCCGAGCCGCGCCAGGGCCTCCTCGACCGTCCCGGCGCTGGTGTAGTCGAACGCTCTCACGCCGCACCCCCCTTCTGCCCGTCGCGCTGGGCCGCCAGGGCCTCGAGCACGTGGCGGCGCGAGAGGGGCCCGCCGCGCACGCGCACCCCCACGGCGTCGAACACGGCGTTGGCGATGGCGGGCGCCGTCGGGATGAGCGGCGGCTCGCCGGCGCCCTTGGCCCCGGTCGCGTTCGCCTCCACGTCCGGCATGTCCAGCGGGGCGAGCGTGATGGGCGGGATGTCGGCCACAGTGGGCACGTGGTACTCCTCCAGGTTGGCGTTCAGCACCAGGCCGCGCCGCCAGTCCACCACCCGCTCTTCGGTCAGGGCGTAGCCGATGCCCTGGGTCACCCCGCCGATCACCTGGCTCTCGACCATGGTCGGGTTGATGATCCGCCCGACGTCGTGGGCGGCCGCCACGCGCAGCACCGTCACCTCGCCGGTCTCCACATCCACCTCGACCTCGACGCACTGGGCGCCGACGGTGCGGATCGCTTTGTCCTCGGGGTTCGGCCCGCGGGCGCCCTGGCCCTGGATCATGTGGGGCGCGATGCGCTGGGCCACCTCGGCGATGCTCACCGCGCTGTCCGGCTGCGCCGCCACCCGGACCATCCCGTCGCGCACGACCAGCCCCTCGGGCTCCTCCTCGAGGATGGGCGCGGCGGCCAGGCAGAGCTGGCGCTTCACCTCGATGGCGGCGGCGCGCACCGCGGGGCCGAGGGTCGCCTGGGTGGCGCTGCCGGCGCTGGCCGGCGAGTAGGGCCCGCGGGCCGTGTCGCCGAGCCGCAGGCTCAGCCGCTCCAGCGGCAGCCCGAGCTCCTCGGCGGCCACCATCAGCAGCCCCGTGCGCGTGCCCGTGCCAATGTCCTGCGTGGCGGTGATCACCTCGGCGCTGCCGTCGCCGTTGAGCTGGATGGAGGCGTAGCCCGGCGGGTGCCCCCCGCCTGCCGCCCAATCGTGGGCCGCGAAGCCGACACCGCGCCGGCGCGGCCCGTCGGGCGCGGGCCGCCTGTAGCTCGCCCAGCCGAAGCGCTCGGCAACGGCCTCGTAGCAGCGCCGCAGGCTGTCGGGCGAGGTGTAGGGCTTGCCTTTCTGCTGGTTGACCTCCGTGTAGTTGCGCTCGCGCAGGGCGATCGGGTCCATGGCGAGGGCCCGGGCCAGCTCGTCCATCGCCTGCTCGAGGGCGAAGGCGGCCTCGACGTGGCCGGGGGCGCGGAAGGCCACCGCCGGCCCGGCGTTGGTGTACACGCCCACCTGCTCGGTGCGCACGTTCGGGCAGCGGTAGAGGGTCTGGTAGGCCCCGCTCACGTCGCTGGCCTCGCCGCCGGTCATGTAGGCGCCGACCTCCTGGGTGATGCGCGCCTCGATCGCGGTGAGCCTGCCGTCGCGCCGCGCGCCCAGGCGCACCGTCTGGCGAGTGGCGTTGCGGTTGCCCGCGGCCAGGTTCTCGGCGCTGCGGTCGTGCATCAGCTGGACGGGGCGCCCCGCGGCCTTCGCCAGCAGCGCGGCGATGGCGTCGGGCTTCCACGCCACCTGCTTGGCCCCAAAGCCTCCGCCCATGTGCTCCTTGATCACCCGCACGCGGTGGGCGGGCAGGCCCAGCTTCTCGGCCAGCTCCTCGCGCACCGACCAGACCGACTGGGTCGAGCAGTAGAGCACCAGCTCCTCGCCCTCCCAGACGGCCGTCGAGCCGTGGGGCTCGAAGGCGTTGTGTAGCGCCGTCTGGGTGGTGTAGGTCTGCTCGATCACCACCTCGGCCTCGCGCAGGCCCGCCTCGAGGTCGCCGCGGCTGTAGCTTTTGGGCTCGCCGGCGACATTGCTGTCGCCGTGGAGCGCGGGCGCGCCCGGGCGCAGCGCCGCCTCCATGTCGCCGACCAGGGGCAGCGGCTCGTACTCGACCGCGATCAGGCGCAGGGCGTCCTCGGCGAGCTCCTCGCTCTCGGCCGCCAGGGCGGCCACCTCGTCGCCCACGAAGCGCACGGTGCGGTCGAAGAGCCTGCTCTCCTCGTACCAGGGGATCTCGGGCGTGTTGAAGGCGCTGAGCACCGCGTGAACGCCGGGCAGGGCCTCGGCGCGGCTGGTGTCGAGCCGCACGACGCGGGCGTGGGGGTGGGGGCTGCGCAGCACGCGGGCGTAGAGCTGGCCGGGCAGCCGCACGTCGTAGGTGTAGCGGGCCCGGCCCGTCACCTTGGCGTCGCCCTCGACCCGCGGGTGGGGCCTGCCGACCACGCGCAGCGGCGCGCCCTGTCCCCACGGCTCCAGCTCGGCGCCCTCGACCACGGTGTACTCGGCCTGGTCGCCGTCGCCCTGCTTCTCGACGCGCTCAATCGGCATGGGCGGCCTCCTGGCTGGTCGCGGGCAGGCCGGCGGCCCGCCGGGCGGCCTCGAGGATGTGCAGGTAGGCGCCGCAGCGGCAGAGGTTGCCGCTCAGGGCCCGCGCGATCTCCGCCTCGCCGGGGGCGGGCTGCTCGTCGAGCAGGCCGCGCAGGCTCATGATCTGGCCGGGCGTGCAGAAGCCGCACTGGAAGGCGTCGGCCTCGACGAAGGCCCGCTGGACGGGGTCGAGCTCGCCGTTCCGGCCCAACCCCTCGATGGTCGTGATCCGGCGGCCCACACAGTCCACGGCGAGCAGCAGGCAGGCGTACATCGCCTGGCCGTCCACCAGCACTGTGCAGGCGCCGCAGTTGCCCATGTCGCAGACCTTCTTGGTGCCGGTCAGCTCGAGGTCTACGCGCAGCGCGTCGAGCAGGGTGCGGCGCGGCTCGAGCAGCAGCTCGCGCTCGGCGCCGTTGATCGCCAGGGTCACGGACAGGCGCTCTGGTGGCATGCGGGCGCTCCTCGTGGCGTGCCCCGAGCGCGGTGCGCCCTCGGGGCGCTCGCGTCGATTCGGGGCCTGCAGATGGCCCTCGGGCGTGCAAGTTGTGTGCCGCCCGGGGCGCCCGCCGTCCACGCCGCCCGGAGCAAACCCCTGGCAGTCTCCACCTGCATGCCGGCTCCCCGGCGCGCCTTGCTCGACGTGGCGCGTGGCCGTGCCGCCACCCTTGTCCACATCGCGCCGCAAGGGCGAACGCCGGCGCCGTCCAGCTAGGCTCAGGCGGCCTCGGCGTGCGGCTGGTCGCCGATGCGCGGCTGGTCGCCGATGCGCGGCTCGTCGCCGGCGTCGGCCTCGGCGACCGCCAGGCGGGCGGCCAGCTCCGCCAGGAACGCCGCCGCGTGGGCGGCCTCGTCGGGCTTGACCTGCGCGGGCAGCTGGCGCAGCACCTCTTCCGCCCGCCGCGTGCCGGCGATAACGCGCACCGCGGCCTCGAGGTCTTGCTCGACGACGGCCTGCTTCATCAGCACAAGGGCGGCGTCGGGGGGCAGCTTGCGCTGGATGCCGTTGGCCTTGATCCACTGCAGGGCCTGGGATGGGGCCTGGGACGTCACGTGGGCGAGCCACTGGATGCGCAGCTTGTTGATCACCGAGCCGGGGGCGATGACATTGCGCAGGCCCTGCTCGAGGGTGGCGAACGACTCGTCGAGCAGCCCCAGGCGCCTGTAGAGGCGGGCGAGGGTCGTGAAGTAGCCGGACGTGTCAATCATGCCCTTCTTGACGTTCGGCTGGGCCAGCAGCATGTACTCGAGGGCGACGTTGAGGTCGTCTTTCATCTTGAAGGTCGCCAGCTCGGTGGCGAGGTTGATCGGCAGCGGTATCCGGTTGTAGCTGTCGTAGTCAATCAGCGCGAGGATGCGCTGGATGATCGTCTCGGCCAGGGTCTTGTTGCCGCGGTTGAACTCGATGATCGCCTGGTCGAAGCGCAGAAAGTACCAGTTCGAGTTGATGGTCAGCCCGCGCTCGATCAGCTCGAGGGCCGCGTCAACGCCGACGTGCTTCTCCAGCACCTCGGCCGCCATGCGGAACTGAAACTCGTTGGGGTGCTTGAAGCGGGTGCCGGCGCTGATGTCCGTGGCGCCCCACTCGGGGCTGACCCCGGCGGCGAGCATGTGGCCGACCAGCTCCTCGGCCTGCGACGCATCCTGGATCAGGCCGCTGTTGTTGATGCGCTTGAGGGTCGAGGCGGCAAAGAGCTGCACGTCTTTATGGGGCCGCTCGACCTTGGACAGGCGCGAGTAAAGGTCAATCCACGCGTGCAGCTCGTCCATCGGCTCGGGCAAGAGGCTCTTGACAAGCTCATCGCCGATGATGCGGTGGCGCGGCGTCCAGTAGATGCCCCGGCTCGACGACATGCGGTGGATCACCAGCTCGAGGGCCGGCATGATCGTTTTGATCAGGCCCACCTTGTTGTAGTCCCCGCAGGCGATGGCCACGACCGTCTCTTTCATGAGCACCTGGTACCTGGCGCTCAGGCACAGGGAGATGTACAGGAAGCGCGCGTCTTCGTTGGTGATGCCCTCAAACTCGTTGACGACGAGCTCCGAGAACTTCTTGCCGCGGGTCGCCTCCAGCAGGGCGACGAGCAGCTGGCGGTCCCCCTGCTCAAAGAAGCTCTTCCGCTCGGCCTCGGCGAGCTGGTCCAGCTCGCCGAGGATGTGGTGCTCAGCCAGGCGCTGGAGCAGCTGCTCGATCTCCGGGGTGGAGAGCTGGGGCAGGTTGATAATGTCGAACTGGCCGCGATAGCGGTTCTGGATGCGCTCGTTCCACTCGTTCTTCCTGGCCGCGCAGATCAGAACGGTGTTCGAGCCCGAGGCGCCCAGCTCGATGGACAGTGACGAGATGGTCGGCGCCGAGTACTGCGCGTCGTCTACGAAGAGGAACCTGCGCTGGGCGGGGTGCTCCTGCCGCCCGACGATGCTGTCGAAGTTGAGCGCCGTGTCGTGGTAGGCCCGGAAGACGGGGAACCCTCTGGCGGTGAGATCGTACATCAGCCGCTTGAGCAGCGTGCTCTTCCCCGAGCCCGCCTCGCCGAAGATCATAATCACATTGGCCGTCTGCCTGCCCTCGGACAGCATCTCGAAGAGCTGATCGTACTCAATGCGCTCCTCGTTGAAGAGGAGGCTCCGCTTCACGTCAATATTGGCGGCGATATCGCCCCATGTGGGCAGGTGGCCGAGAAAGAAGCGCTCGGGGTTAGGGGCCAGGGCGACGGTCTGGGCCTGGATCGGCTCGAAGCCCGGGAGGGGGGTTCGAGGCTTGACGGTGAACGCCTCCAGGGGGAAATCGCTGCGTATGCGCGCGCAAGCCTTGATCAACTCGGGGAAACTCTCGCGCTTATCCATGTGCGACAGCAGGCGCACGACAGTATTCGACTTATTCTTCCCCTTGACCTCTTCGAAATCTACGGCAAGATCAAAGCATATTGTTTCAAGCTCATCTTCGTTGAAGCGACTCGTTAGAATTTCTCGTAGCTGGACGCGCAGTTCCTGGTCGAAGGGTTTGAGATGCATCTGGTACGCCCTCGCCGCGCATGTAGGGGTTGAAGGTCGCGCCGGTTAAAGCCATGGAAACAGGGGGGGACTCTGGGTCTCTTTCAGACTTATATCATAAGTAAACGCCCATGTCGAGTCTTTTGCCGTACGGCCCATGGGGCCTGACTGGCGCCTCGCGGGCCCGTACTACGCCGCCAGCCGCGCCGCGGCCACAGCGGCCTGGCCGAGGCTGAGCCCGCCGTCGTTGGGCGGCACCTGCCGGTTGGTGTAGATCTGGAACCCCTCGGCCTGGAGCCGCGCCCAGAGCAGCTCGAGCAGCCGCCGGTTCTGGAAGACCCCGCCGCTGAGGGCGACGATCTTCAGGCCGGTGGCGTCGCGGGCCCGCGCGCAGGCGTGCGCGAGGGCCGCCGCCACCGACCCATGGAAGCGGCCGGCGATGATCGGGGCGGGCACGCCCCGCCGCAGATCGGCCACGACGGCGCGGATCAGGGGCGCG
>DAOLDO010000353.1:0-6710 GCA_035327325.1 Chloroflexaceae bacterium
GCGGGCCGCGCCCTCGCCACCGTCGAAGCCTTCGACCCCACCACCAGAGCCTGGAGCGCCCGCCCCTCCCTGGCGGCGGCGCGGCCCGAGCTCGCCGCGGCGGAGCTCAACGGCAAGCTCTACGTCCTGGGCGGCTGGTCGGGCGCGAGCCCCTCGGCGGAGGTCGAGACGACCGCAGGGGTGCTCTACGTGCATATGCTGCGGTGACGGCGGCGCCGCGGGGTATAATGGGGGTGGCGGAGAGCGCGCAGGAGTCAACGGTGACAGCTATGCACGAGCCCTTCCAGCAGCAGCCCCCGGCCATGGGCAACCAGTACGCCGACGACCGCGTCCTCCGCTCCTATCTGCGGCGAGCCCTCGGGCCCGCGCTCCTGGGCCAGGTTGAGCCCGAGCTGGCCCAGATGGGCGAGCTGGCCGGCGGAGAGCTCTACCGGCTCCAGCTGGCCGACCGGCGCAACGAGCCGGCGCTCACCCAGTGGGACGCCTGGGGCGAGCGGGTTGACCGGATCGAGCTCTCGCCACTCTGGCAGCGGGCCGCGGGGCTCGCCGCCGAGCGCGGCCTGGTCGCCCTGCCGTACGAGCGGCCCCATGGCGCCGCCTCGCGCCTCGTCCAGTTCGCCCTGGCCTACCTGTTCCATCCCTCGACCGACGTCTACACCTGCCCGCTCGCCATGAGCGACGGCGCGGCGCGCACGCTCCTGCACGCCGACGACGCGGCCCTGGTCGAGCGCGCGCTCCCGCGGCTGACCAGCCGCGACCCGGCGAGCTGCTGGACCAGCGGCCAGTGGATGACCGAGCTGACCGGCGGCTCGGATGTGGGGCGCAGCGAGACCGTGGCGCGCCAGGGGGCCGACGGCGCGTGGCGGCTGTACGGGCGCAAGTGGTTCACCTCGGCGACGACGGGCCAGATGGCGCTCACCCTGGCCCGCCCCGAGGGCGGCGCCCCCGGGGCCCGCGGCCTGGCCCTGTTCTACGTCGAGCTGCGGGACGCGGACGGGCGCCTGCGGGGCATCGGCGTCAACCGGCTCAAGGACAAGCTGGGCACGCGCAAGGTGCCCACGGCCGAGCTGAGCCTGGAGGGCGCCCCCGCCCGCCTCGTCGGGGCGCCAGGCAACGGGGTGCGGGCGATTGTGCCGATGCTGCAGGTCACGCGCACATGGAACAGCGTGATGGCGGCCGCGACCATGCGCCGCGGGGTCGCCCTCGCCCGGGACTACGCGCGCCGACGAGTGGCCTTCGGGGCGCCCCTCAGCCGCCAGTCCCTGCACGCCGAGACTCTGGCCGGGCTCCAGGCCGAGTTCGAGGCGGCCTTCCACCTCAGCTTCCTGGTGGCCGGGCTGCTCGGCGCCGACGAGGCCGGCGCGGCCGACGAGCGGCAGGCCGCCCTGCTGCGCGTGCTGACCTCGGTGGCCAAGCTGACGACCGGGCGCCAGGTGGTGGACGTGCTGAGCGAGGTGATCGAAGCCTTCGGCGGGGCGGGCTACGTGGAGGACACGGGGCTGCCGACGCTGCTGCGCGACGCCCACGTGCTGCCGATCTGGGAGGGCACGACCAACGTGCTGGCCCTCGACACGCTCAGGGCTCTGGCCCAGCCGGGGTCGTGGGAGGCGATCATCGGCATGGCGGAGGACCTGACCGCGGGCGCCGCCGACGCGGGCCTCGCGGCGGCCGGCGCGCAGGCGCGAGCCGCGCTCAGGCGCGCCCAGGAGTGGGCCGCCGCGGGGGGGCGCGAGCGGCTCGAGCGCGGCGCCCGGCGCCTCGCCCTGACCGTCGGGCGGGCCCTGGCCCTGGCCCTGCTCATTGACCACGCCGCCTGGTCCCTCGCCCACGAGCGGGACGGACGGGCGCGGGCGGCCGCCCTGCGCTTCGCCGCCTCGCCGATCGACCTGGTGCGCGACGAAGACCGCGACGACATGGCCCTCGCCGACGACCAGCCCCTCCCCGCCTGAGCCCGACACCTTTAAGCTCACGCAAAGCCGCAAAGCCGCCAAGATTCTGTGTCTGATCGGCCCCGCTGGAGCCGCGCACGTCCTTATCTGAGCCACCCATGTGGTCGCCTGGGGCCGTACAGGCGCCCCACGCGCCGCCCTGGGATGGTCGCCCCCCTCTAACGCACCATTCTGACCAGAGGCAGCAGCGGCAAGGGCGTGCGCCAGCGCAGACAGCCAGCCCAGATCCCCGCCTGGTACGCCGTCAGCTCGAGCCAGTAGAGCGCGACAAAGGTCCACGGGGCGAGGGCCGGGCGTAGCCGCGCGTGGTCGCTCAGGGGCGGGGCCAGGGCCAGGGCCAGCAGGGGCGCCAGCAGCGGCGGCCAGAGCAGCGCCAGGGCGAACAGCGGCAGGCTGTAGTAGCGCAGCACGTTGGCGCCCAGGTGGTAGAGGGCCGCGTGGTGGGCGCGCAGGATGGCCGGCGCGGCCGCCCCCGCCCCAAGCCCCAGGCCGAGCCCGCGCAGCCTGCGACCCTTGGCAGCCAGCTCGGCGCCTAGCAGGGCGAGGGCGACCGCGGCGAGGATCGCCCCCGCCCACGGCGCGGCGGGGACGAGGGCCAGGGCGCCGAGCAGGAGCAGCACCGTGACGGGCAGCTGCATCAGCCGGCGGCTCGCCGGGTGCCGGCGCAGCAGGTCAACTTCGGAGCGCGCGTAGAAGGCCCGCCGGCGCATAAAGGCGCCCAGGCGCGAGCGGTGGTGGTGCACGACGACGCCCTCGGGCGCGTAGAGGGCCCGCGCGCCCGCCTCGCGGCCCCGCCAGATCAGGTCCACGTCCTCGCCGATCGGCATGTCCTCCGCGAAGCCGCCGAGCCGCTCGAGCAGCACGCGCCGCGCGATCAGGTTGCACGAGGGCATGTAGGGAATGCTCTGGCCGACGCCCACCTCGCCGGAGTTCGGCCCCATGTCCAGAGAGGAGCGCACGGCCTCGAAGGCCATGATCGGCCCGCCCTCGGGCGGGCCGACCACGCGCCCGCCCGCGAAGCCGACCGCCGGGTCGCCCAGGTAGGGCACCAGGGCGCGCAGCCAGTCGGGGCGCACCACACAGTCGTTGTCGGTGAAGGCGACCAGCTCGCCCGCGGCCAGGGCGGCGCCGGCGTTGCGCGCCGCCGACGGCCCCCGGCTCCGCTCGTGACGCACGAGCCGCGCGGGCAGCCCGGCCAGGGCCTCGGCCAGGGGCGGCCGCGAGGCGTCGTCCACCACGATCACCTCGACGGGCCCGCCGGGGTAGTCGAGGGCCAGCAGCGACTCGACGCAGGCCCGGGTCTGGGCGTGGCGCCCGTGGGCCGGCACGACGACCGAGACGAGAGGCCAGGCGCCCTCGGGCGGCCGCCTGAGCAGCAGGCGCCGCCGGGCCAGCCCCTCCAGGAAGCCGGTGAGTTCGGCCAGGTCGGCGCCGGGGCAGCGGGCCGCCGCCTCGAGGGCGGTGCCGCCGGCGCCAAGGGCTGCGACCATCTGGCGGGCCCGCTCGTTCAGGCGGAAGGCGATCAGGGGGCTGCGCGAGAGCAGCACGCCCCCCCCGGGCACCGCGCGCAGCTCGAGGCCGCCGTTCAGCGCGTAGCGCGGGCCCGCGCCGCGGCGCAGGACAAGGGCGCCCGCAACCATCTGCTCTAGCCAGAGGCCGGCGGCCGGCAGGGCGGCGTACAGGCGCTCGGGCTCGTGCCAGAGGTGCATGGGCCGCAGCGGGTCCGGCTGGTCGGGCGCGTGGACGACCATGACCCCGCCCGGCCGCAGGGCGGCGGCCAGGCGGGCGAGGGCGGCCTCCGGGTCGGGCAGGTGCTCGAGCACGTCCATGGCCGCCACCAGGTCGTAGCCCGCCGCCGGCAGGGGCTCGGCCTCGGGGTCGAGGAAGGTCGCCGCGAGGCCACGCCGGGCGAAGCGCCAGCGGGCGTAGCTCTGGAGCACGGGGTTGACCTCGGCCAGGGACACGTCGAGGCCGTGACGCGCCAGCAGCAGCCCGAGGGCGCCGACGCCGCTGCCGAAGTCGAGGGCCCGGCGGCAGCCGTGGGCCCGCGCCTGCTCGAGGGCCACCACCTGGACCAGGGCGCTGTCGTCCTCGGCCAGGGCGTGCCACCAGCTCAGCTCGAAGAGGTAGTCGTCCCCCTGACGGTAGAAGCCCGCGACCGCCTCGGGCCCCGCGGGCGCCCGCGCCTCCCAGGCGGCGGCGAGGGCCGCGGCGCCCTCGCGGCAGCGCGCCGCCACCACGGCGGGCGGCGCGCCGAGGTAGGCGGCCAGCTCCGCCACCAGGCTGCGCGCCAGGTCGGGCCGACCCGGCAGGGTCAGGGCCTCCGCCCAGAGGGCGCGGCGCTGCGCGCGGGGGTCAGCCATTGGCGTGCGCCGCGAAATGGGCGCCTATGGCCGCGGCGAGCCCCTCGGCGGCGGCCTGGAGGTAGCGCTCGCCCCTGGCGGCGTCGGCCCCGGCGGGGTCGCCGAGCACGCCGCTCGGGGTGACGGGGCGCAGGCCGACGGCCCGCAGGGTGGGCAGGATCGCGGCCATGTCGCCGGCGTAGCCGGGGGCCGCCAGCTCGCCCCGCACCAGGTCGGGGCGCACATAGAGCAGCTCCGAGGTCTCGCCCTCGCCGGCGTGCAGCCCGAGGGCCTCGGGCGTGACCCCGCCGGCCGCGGCCACGGCGCGCACGCCGGCGAGGGGCCCGACCAGGTCGGCGGGGAGCCAGACCGCAAGGCCGGGCAACTCGGCGCGCAGGCGCTCGCCGGCGCGGGCCAGCCCGGCCCCGTTGCCGCCGTGGGCGGAGAGCACGACCAGCCGGGCGACGCCCCAGCCGGCGGCGCGGCGCGCGAGGTCGCAGACCACCGCCGCCAGGGTCTCGGCGTCGAGCCCGAGCAGGCCCGGGAAGCCGGCGTGCTCGTCGGAGCAGCCGACCGGCAGGGCGGGGGCGACGAGGGCCCCCGGCAGGAGGGCAGCCAGGCGCGAGGCCAGCTCCGCCGCCCGGAGCGTGTCGGTGCCGAGGGGCAGGTGGGGCCCGTGCTGCTCGGTGGCGCCCAGGGGCAGGATCAGCGTGGTGGCGCCGCCGGCCACCGCAGCCGCCACCTCCGGCCAGGTCAGCTCGGCGAGCCGACTCATACGATGAACCCCCGCTCGCGCAGGAAGGCGACCAGCTCGGCGGCGAGCCGCTCGGGCGGGCCCTCGTGGATCTGGCCGGTTTTGGCGCCGACCCCCGCGGCGATGAGCTGGGCGATGCGCTCGTGGGCGGGCAGGCTGCTGTCGGGGGCGAAGATTGGACGGGGGCGCGGGCGGGGCGGCTGGACCGCGCGCTGGACCGCCGCCGGGGCGGGCAGGGCCTCCAGACCCAGGTCGCCCGGACTCCACACAGCGACGGCGGCGCGGCGGGCGGCGAGCAGGGCGGGCAGGGCCGGCTGGCGCAGGCGGGCCAGCCCAGGCTCGAGGCCGAGCACGGCGGGCAGGGCCACGGCCACCTCCTCGCGGGCGCCGCGGGCGAGCCGGCGCTGCACGGCGGCGCGCCCGCCCTCCAGGGCCAGGGCGGTTACGTCGGTCACGGCCGGCCAGCCGAGCAGCTCGGCGAGCATGGCCGGCACAGCGCCGCTCCCCCGGTCGCTGCTGCGCGCCCCGCAGAGCACCAGGTCGGCCGGGGGCAGGGCGCGCGCGGCGGCGGCCAGGAGCGTCGCCGTGGCCTGTGGGTGCGGCTCGGCGAGGCGCTCGTCCCACAGGCGAGCGGCGCGGGAGGCGCCGGCGGCCAGGGCGGCGCGGGCCGCCTCTCCGGCGGGGGGCGGGCCGACGGTCAGGGCGGTGACGGCGCCCCCGGCGCCGGCCAGCTGCAGCGCCAGCTCGAGGGCGCCTTCGTCGGCAAGGTTGGTGCGGTGGAGCAGGCGCCGCCGGTCAATCGCCCCGGTGAAAGGGCTGGCCTCGACGCTCAACGGGTCCGGCACCCACTTGAGGCAGACGACGATATGCATAGGGCCCTCAGGATTCGCGGAAGGTGACGCCGAAGCCGCCGCGGGGGTAGCTCCACTCGATCGCCCCCTCCTGGTTGCAGGCCACGTAGCAGGTCCCGCACTCGAAGCACTCCTCGTAGTTGAAGAGGATGCCGCCGTCGTCGAGCGGGATGAACAGGTTGGCCGGGCAGACATAGACGCAGGCGCGCACCGCGCAGTCCTGGCAGACCTCGGCGTGGACGACGATGTGGGGCCGGTCGTCCACCTTGAAGTGCACGGTCCGCATCTTCTCCTCGAAGGTCGTGTTGGCCGAGGTGCTGGTCACCATCCGAGGGCCCTCCCTCCATCCCAGAGGTCGCGGATCAGCTGGACGGGCGAGACGCGGAAGTGGCGCAGGGCGTCCAGGGCGATCGGGACGATCTTCTTCTTGCCGCGCCCGTCCACGCGGAACAGGCGCTCGGCGCCCTCGGCCAGGACCTCGGGGTAGAAGTTCTGCAGCCGCTCGCTGTTGACGAACTCGGGCGCGTGGCGGTAGCGCTTGAAGTCGGTGGTCACGTGGCGCTCGCGCAGGCGCCGCTCGTAGAGCTTGAGCCCCTTCGCCGAGAAGTCGCGGGCCCTGTGGGCGGCCACGGCGGCCTCGCCGGCGGCGAAGCCGCTCTGCATGGCGTAGTTGATGCCCTCGAGGTAGAGCCCGGCGGCGAAGCAGAAGGCCGCCGCGTCGCCCGCCACCAGCATGCCGTCGGCGACGAGCTTCGGCAGCATCGCCCAGCCGGCCTCGGGGATGAGGTGGGCCGAGTATTCGCGCACGGTGCCA
>DAOLDO010000354.1:0-5435 GCA_035327325.1 Chloroflexaceae bacterium
GTCAGGTAGTTGATCGCGTACAGATCGTCCTCGCGCCCGCAGGCCCGGGCCAGCTGACCGGGCGTGGGGCGCGGCGGGGATTGGATGTCGAGGGGCGCGGGGACCGGGGGCAGGGGGGCGTGGCCGCCCGCCTCGAGGCCGGCCAGGGCCGCCCCGCGGCACGCGTGGTCGTCGAGGGCGGCCACCACGGCGGGCCACAGCTCGGCTGGCAGCTCGGGGGTGACCGCGCGCAGGGCCGCCCGGCGCACCTCGGCGCTGGGGTCGGCCAGCAGCGGCGCGAGGGCCAGCCCGTCGGCGGCGGCGCCCGCCACGCGCGCGGCGACGGCCCGCTCGGTCGGGTCGGCGCCGGCGGCCAGGGCGGCCAGGGCCCGCAGCGCCCCCGCCCGCTCGCCGTGGCGCAGCTGGCCGACCAGGGCCGCCACGCGCACGGCGGGGCTGGGGTCGTCGAGGGCGGCGGCGGCCGGCTCGCCGAGGCGGCCGAGGGCGGCGACGGCCGCCGCGCGCACGGACGGGTCGGCGTCGGCGATGGCCAGGGCCCGCAGCTCGGGCATGGCGGCGGCCAGGCCGAGGGCCCCGACCCGGGCCGCCACCTCGCGGCGCACGCCGGGCTCGGGGTGGCGCAGCAGGGCGGGCAGGCGCGCCGCGTACAGCGCGGGGCGCTCGCTCGCCAGCAGGTCGAGGGCGCTCAGCACCTCCACCGAGCGCGGGCTGGCCAGGGCCCGCTCGACCACGCCGAGGCCGGCCCGGTCGAGGCTGACCGTCGCGCTGCCCACCAGGCGCCGCGCCAGGGCCCGGCCCAGGGCCGCCACGTAGGCCCTGTAAGTCAGCAGAGCCAGAGCGAGCCAGCCGATCGTCAGGGCCAGGATCAGCGCCGCCAGGGGGGCGCCGCCGGTCACGCCGACGGCCTGCAGGGCGAGCAGCAGCACGCCGGTGAGGCCGACGGCCACGGGCTTGACCACGCTGGTCGCCAACGCCTGGGCCGGCACGCGCTCGGCGGCCGGCAGGGGCTGGAACAGGAGCTGGGTGGCCGGCTTGTTCACCGAGCTGTCGGCCACGTCGTCGGCGAACTTGGTCGCGAGCAGGATCGCGAACAGGGCCGCGCCGGGCGGGGCGACGAGGGCCGCCCCCAGGGCCAGGGCCATGCCGAGGCCCACGAGCAGGGGCTCGCTGGCGAGGCCCAGGCGCACCCCAAAGCGCCGCAGGAACGGGCCCGTCAGCGTCGCGCTGACCAGGGTGGCGCAGAGGAAGAGCACGCCGGCGAAGACGCCGAAGAACTGGGCCAGGCGGTCGGGGTCGGGGAAGGTGGCCGCCAGCCGCTCGAAGAAGAAGTACTCGAGGATGGTGTAGCCGAGCTCGCCGACCAGCACCAGGCCGAGGATCAGCAGGATGTAGCGCCGCCGCGACGACGAGCGGGGCGCGGCGCGCCCGACGGGCGCCCCGACGGGCCGCTGCGGCGGCGCGGGCGGGAAGCGGCGCAGGATGGCGAGCAGCAGGGCCAGGGCGAGCACCATGCCGCCCAGGGCGACCAGGGTCAGGTTCAGGGTGCCGATGGCGGCCACCAGCAGGGCCGACCCGGTGTAGAGCACCAGGCGCGCCGCCAGGGCGCCCGAGCCGATCAGCCCGAACAGGCGCTTGCCCTGGGCCAGGTTGAGCAGCCGGCCGGCCAGGGCCCAGAAGGCCAGCTCGCCAAACACGCTGATCACGTAGGCCCAGATCAGCAGCGCGATGGTGAGCCAGTCCGGCCCGCCCCCAGCCAATCCAAGGTAGACCAGCCCGCCGAGGCCGGCCATGGCCGCCCACGGCACGGCCAGCAGCCGCCCGAGGGGCACATGCCGCTCGGCGCGCGCGAAGCCGAGCCCCGCGACGCCAAGCAGCACCGCCACGGCCAGGTAGACGTAGGGCAGCCCCTCCGCGCCGTAGACGCCCAGCACCAGCGCGTTGCCCGCGGTGAACGCCAGGACGAAGGGCCCCGTGATGCAGAGCGAGAGGGCGAAGAGTAGCGACACGAGGAGGCCCTCGCCGGGCTGGACGCCCAGCGCGCCGGTGAGCCGGTTGCCTGGTTCCATGGATGTGGGTTGCCTGTGTGGGTTGGCTCCGTGTCGCTCTATAATAGCAGAAAATTCTAGCGAGGGCCCAGGCAATGATCGCCGAGACGATCGCGCGCTTCGAGACGGCGGGCGGCGCCCGCATCTACCGCATCCCGCTCCAGGTCTTCCCCGGCCTGGTCGGCTACGCCCACCTGGTGATCGCCGGCCCCTACAGCGCCCTGGTGGACGTCGGCAGCGGCCAGGGCCCCTGCGACGCCCAGCTCCGCGAGGGCATGGCCCGCGTCGCCGCCGAGCACGGCGAGCCGATCGCCTGGGCCAACCTCGACCGGGTCGTGATCACCCACGCCCACATTGACCACCACGGCGGCCTCAACATGGTCGCCGAGCTCACCGCCGCCCCCGTCGCCGTCCACGAGCTCGACCGCCGCGTCCTGGTCAACCACGAGGAGCGCCTGGCCCTCAGCCGCTTCCGCCTCGGCGTGTTCCTGCGCCGCGCCGGCGTCCCGGAGGAGACCCGCGCCAGGCTGCTCGCCATGTACGGCTGGAGCAAGGGCCTCTTCCGCTCGGTGCGGGTGGACGACGTGCTGCGCGACGGCGACACCCTCGACGGGGTCTTCGAGGTCATCCACGTGCCCGGTCACTGCCCCGGCCAGGTCTGCCTGCGCCTCGACGACGTGCTGCTCACCGCCGACCACGTGCTGCCCGACGTGGCCGTCTTCCTCGCCCCCGAGAGCCTGACCGCCTCGACCGGCGTGGACCATTTCCTCCAGTCGCTGCGCAGGATTGCGAGGGTCGAGGGCGTCGGCCTGGCCCTCGGCGGGCACGGCCGCCCCGTGACCGACCTGGCGCGGGCCGTGGCGGCGATCGAGGCGACCCAGGCCGCCCGCATCGCCCGCGTCCACGAGGCGTGCGCCGAGCCGCGCAGCATCGCCCAGCTCACCGCAGCGCTTTACCCCCAGATCGGCGGCTACGACGAGCTCCTCGCCCTCCAGAAGGTCGGCGCTTATGTCGAGTACCTCGACCAGCGCGGCCACCTCGCCGTGGCCAACCTCGACGAGGTCGCCGAGGACGAGGGCGGGGTGCCGCGCTACCGGGCGGTGTAGCGGCGCGGCTACGGAGCGAACGGCGCGAGCTGGCCCTGGTCGTCCAGCGTCCAGCGCGTGCCGTCCGAGGCCCTGATGCCGGCGCGCGTGCGCCACGCCTCGGGCAGGGGGCGGGGCATGGCGAGCAGGCCGCCGCCGGGCGTGTCGAGCAGGGTGAACTCGAGGCGCCCGCTGGCGGCGCCGCCGATCGTCACGCGCACCTTCCAGCAGCCGTTCCACTCGCGGTGAAACTCGTAGGCCAGCTCGACCGGGCCGAGCAGCTCGGCCAGCAGCTCGGCGATCGTGCGGCGGGCCAGAGGCGCGCGCCGGCGCAGGTCGGTGAGGGGGGTGGGCAGCGAGCCGCTCACGGGCGCTCCTCCAGGGCGAGCGACAGCACGTAGGCGTCGGCGGGGACGCCAGCCGGGGTCTCGGGGTAGGGCTCGACGCCCGCGATGGACAGGGTGTACGGGCCCGCCCGCACGCTGGCAGGCGCGTCGGCGAAGCCCTCGAGGGTGCCGAGGGTGAAGGGCAGCGTCTGGCCGCCGACGCTCACGCTGCCCTCGACCACCACCCGTCCCTGCCAGACGCAGTGGGCGTTGGCGGGGCAGCGCGAATCCTCCACCACCCGCTCGAAGCTGACGCTCGCCCCGTCCGCGCCCAGGCTCGCCGTCTCGCCCAGGGCGAGCGTGATCGTCCCGCCGCCGCCGAGGTCGGCGAGCACGGCGGGCGTCGCGGCGGGCGCCGTCGGCTGCGACCGGGCAGCGGTCGCGGCGGGCGCCTCCGCCGTCGGCTGCGCCGTCGGCCCGAAGGCCCTGGCGGCGCGCGGGGCCCGGGGCGCCGCGCCGCACGCGGCCAGGGCCGCGCACAGCGCGCCGAGCAGGAGCAGAGAGTGTAGCGGTCGGTAGATCATCATCGTGGGCGGGGGCCTGGCGGCCCCACCGCGCCAGCGGCAGCGGCGGTGGGGGCCTGGGCGGCCCCACCGCGCCAGCAGCAGCGACGGTGGGGGCCTGGGCGACCCCACCGCGCCAGCAGCAGCGGCGGGGGCCTGGGCGGCCCCACCGCGCCAGCGGCAGCGGCGGCGGGGGCCTGGGGGAACCCGGTTCCCCCAGATCAGAGCTGCATGATTGCATAGGCGGCCGCGCCGTAGAGGGCCGTCTTGGGGTTGAGGATCACATGGACCGGGATGCGCTCCATCAGGTCGCGGAAGCGGCCCTTGTTCTGCATGGCGCTGAGGAAGCGGCCGCCGCGCAGCTGGGGCAACAGGCGGGGCGGGATGCCGCCGCCGAGGTAGAGGCCGCCCGTGGCCATCACCTTGAGGGCCAGGTTGCCGGCCTCGCTGCCGAAGATGCCGAGGAAGGTGTCGAGGGTGGCCGAGCAGACAGGGCAGGGGTTGGCCGGGTTGAGGGCGCCCTGGACGATCACCGGCGTCGGGTCGGGCGCCGCGGCCAGGGCCTCGGCCACCGCCGGCGTCTCCTGCTGGAAGACCCGGTCGCGGAAGTAGGCGTAGATGTTGGGGATGCCGAGGCCCGAGCAGACCCGCTCGTAGCTGACGTGCCGGTGCTGCTCGAGCAGGTACTTGAGCAGCTCGGCCTCCGTCGCAGTGGTCGGGGCGAAGCTGGAGTGGCCACCCTCGGAGGGGTGGGCCCTGTAGCGCCCCCGGTCCCATGTGAGGAAGGCTTCGCCGAGGCCGGTGCCCGGCGCGATCACGCCGATCGCCCCGCCCTCCACGGGGTCGCCGTGGTTGAGGGTGGCCACGTCGTCGGCGTCGAGGAAGGGCACGGCCTGGGCGACGGCCTTCAGGTCGTTGATCAGGAAGACCGTGGGGGGGCCCAGCTCGGCGGCGAGGGCCTCGACCTCGATCACCCAGGGCAGGTTGGTGATCTCGGCGCGGCCCTCGACCACGGGGCCGGCGACGCCGAAGCACGCGGCGGCCACCGGGGCCGGGTGGGCGGCGCGAAACGCGCGCACGATCGCCTCGAGGCTGGCGTGCTGCCCGCTGGGGAAGGTGGCCTCGGCCAGCGGCGCGTGGGGGCCCGCCTCCTCCGAGAAGAGGGCGCAGTTGGTCTTGGTGCCGCCAATATCGCCCGCCAGGATGATCATCTGTGTCCTCACATGTGGGGCAGTGAGCATGACCGGCGTCAGCCGCTAGGCGGATCGGCCCGACCGACCGCGGCGGCGCAACCGCGTGGCAAAGCACAATGGTACAGGCATCTCCGCCCGCGGTCAAGGGGCGCGCCGTGGTCAGCGGTGGCCAACGCCGTAGGGGCGACCCCTGTGGTCGCCCCGCCGTGGTCAGCGGCCGCCA
>DAOLDO010000354.1:5535-6702 GCA_035327325.1 Chloroflexaceae bacterium
GCGGCCGCCAGCGCCGTAGGGGCGACCCGCGTGGTCGCCCCGCGTGGTCGCCCCGCGGCGCCGCAATGCAGGCCCCTACGGCGCGTACAGCCCCTGGTAGACCCCCCAGAACCCGTACACCGCCCGCACGTACCCCCTCGTCTCGGGGTAGTCAATCACCTCGGCGAAGGCGTCGGGGTCGGGCACGTCCGTGCCGCCGGCCCAGCGCTGGGCGTTGCCGAGGCCGCCGTTGTAGGCGGCCAGGGCCCCGTGGACGCTCCCCTCCATGTCGGCGATGCGCCGGCCCAGGTAGAAGGCCCCGAACCTGATGCTCACCGCCGGCCGGTACAGGTCGTCGAGGGCGAAGTCGGCCACGCCGAGGTTCTGGGCGATGCCCTGGCCCGTCTCGGGCATGACCTGGCCGAGGCCCCTGGCCCCCACCCACGAGGTAGCCCCCGGGTTGAACAGGCTCTCCTGGCGGAAGAGGGCGTAGAGCAGGCGCGGGTCGAGGCCCCGCTCGGCGGCCTCGCGCCGCACCAGCTCGGGGTAGGGCGTGGGGAAGAGCAGCCGCAGCAGGGCAACGGGCTGGGGGCCGGCCTCGGGCGGGGCCGCCTTGGCCAGGGCGTCGGCGGCCATCAGGGCCGGGTAGGCCGCCCCGGCCTCGTGGGCAGCCCGGGCGAGGGCCAGGTTCGCCCGCGGGCCCTGGGACACCCCCGCGCCCTCGAGCCACTCGGCGACCGCCTCGGCCTGAAGGCCCACCTGCTCGAGCCGGGTCGCCCTGGCGGCGCGCTCGGCCACGCCCTCGGCGGCGCCCTCGGGCGCCCACGCGGCCACCCAGGACTCGAGCTCGGCCCACTGCTCGGGCGAGATAGGCGCGCCGAGGGCGAGATCGCCCTGGGGCAGGCCGCCCAGCTCCTCGGCGGCGCGGGCGCCCTCGTAGCTGCCGGGGGCGGCGGCGCGCGCGGCCGCGAACAGCTCGCGGGCGGCCTGCTCGTCGCCCGCGGCCCGCGCCGCCCGGCCCGCCCAGAAGGCGCCGCGGGCCCGGGTCGGCCCGCTGTTGCCCTCGGCGAGGGTCTGCCACGCCTCGCGGGCCTCGAGGTGGCGCCCGGCTACGAAGAAGGCCCTGGCCGCCCGGTCGAGGGCCGCGCGCCCCTGGTCGCTGGCCGGGTAGCGCCGGCCCAGCTCGAG
>DAOLDO010000355.1:0-6680 GCA_035327325.1 Chloroflexaceae bacterium
GGCCGGCACGGCCCCGCATACAGCACGCCAGACCTCCCCGACAGCCCGGCCCCGCAGCGCCGCAGTCCACTTGTGGATCTCCGCCTGCGCCCGCCGTTGCATGTCGTCGATAAATGAGTCGACCATGGCGCGCAGGACCGCCAGCGGGTCCTCGAGTGCTTTGTCAGGGCTTAACTCGCTTGCAGGCAGCACGACGAGGCCACTGCGCAGCCTGGGGCCAAAGTAGGAGGTGCCGCGCGCGAGTTGCCAGGTGCTTTGATAGGCGCCGCGCGCGCCCGGGGCGCGCAGGGCCAGCGTCAGGGTGATCGCTTCTCCGGGACGGACGGTGGCGTTGATCGGCTGCGCCTCTGCAAGGCCGAGGCCCTCCCCCGCAACGAGGCGCAGCTCCACCTGGTTGGGCTTCCAGATCGCTGTGCCCGTATTGCGCAGCGCGATGCTGACGTCCTTGACCGTTCCTGGTGCGGCGAGCCCTGTGGGCACCGGGCCCTCCAGGGCCGCACGTAGCAGCGCGTTGCGCGCGGCCCACTGTTCGGTGTCGCGCGCGATCTGCTGGGCAACAAGGAAGATCGCCAGCAGATCGTCCGTCGGCTGGGTGTGGGCCTTGCCCACTAGATCGCGCCACTCGGCGTCGGCGACACCGCGCGTAAAGGGGTTCGCAATGCTGAGGCGCCCGACCATGTTTTGACAGGGGCCCTGGAGCTGGGCTGTCTCCGCGAGCACCTGCTCGGGATCGTACGGGACTTCGCGAGCGAGGGTCGGGTAGAAGAGGCTGTCGCTGCGGTTCCGGATCGTTGCGGCATACGGTGGGATGAGTGCGTCGTACAGGTTGGAGAGGCAGCGCATGTCGACCTTCGTCGGCGCGCGGCGCATGCTGGCAATGAAGTCCTTGTCGGCCAGATCGACCGGGACCAGCCCGCCGGCGATCTTCCGGCCTTCCTCGAAGCGGATGAGGAACGACTGCGGGTCCACCACGAACTTATCAATGCCGTTGACCGGGCTGTCGATGGTGATGACCGCGTGCACCCTTGCGCGGTCTTCATCGGAGGCCACCTGGTCGATCCAGCGCGCGATCACGGCGCCGCCAAGGCTGTGGGCTACGAGGTCGAAGTGGCAGTCGGGACAGTCCTTGCGCCAGGCGGTAAACTGCTGGCCAAAGCGCTCGGGGGTCCCGTCAATATAGCCGCCGACAGCCTCAGCCGCATCCGGGCCCAGGCCCGGCCACTCCTGGCGTAGTTCGGAGTCCGTCCCTCTGACAAGCCGGGTTTGTGTGTCCTTGCCCTGATACTGGTTGTCGTTGACCGGGCCCCGGTAGTCGCGGTCGTGATCGACCATCACCGGCGCGGCGCGCTCGCCATCGCCCTGCGCCGGGATGTAGCTCTGGTAGCGGACACAGGGCTCGTTCGGCGTGACCGTGATGCTGTAGTCTATAGCGTAGATCTGCTCGGGCTTATAGAGCGGAAGCCCCGGCAGGGGCCTGTTTTTCAGATAGCGGGCCCTTACGGTGAGGTCGGTCAGCACGCCGTGGAGCTGGTCAAAGGTCTGTTCGATGGCACGGTAGCACGCGTTGACCCGCAGCTGGTCCTCGGCCGAGGCAAACGGTTCATTGAAGATGATGCCGGGCACCAGGATGACGCGGCGATCTGCGTCGTCAATGAACGGCTGCGCCTGGCCCGCGGCGGCTCGGGGGAGGAGTGCGTCGAACAGGGCCAGCACAAGCACCATCGCTCCCCTGGCCAACCATTGCTGACGATTCTTCATTGCTCGCACCTGTGTTGCGATGGGCCGCTGGTAAGGGTTAGCGATTGGCGCACCAGGGGCAGGCTCACGACCATCCCATTCGGACGTCACAGTCCCGCAGCCATTCCTGCTGCGCCGCGCCCCCATTCGTACGTCGCCGCCGTCGTCGCCCGGTAGTTCGCGTCGAGGGCCGGCGCCAGCAGCAGGATGGCCGCGACGCGCCTGGCGATGTCGCGCACCTCGCGGGCCTCGTCGGTCGTCAGGCCGCGGCCCAGCAGCGGGCGCTCGCGGTAGCTCAGCCACTTCTTGAGCACCTGGTAGCCGCCGATGGTGTAGCCCCAGACCCGCGGCGGCACGTTGCGCCAGTAGACTCGCTCGTTCAGATAAACGTCGTAGGTCGCCGCGCCCGCCGCCAGCCCCAGCTCCGCGTTGGCCTCGGCCTCCGTCGCCGCCCGCTCGACGACGCGGCCCTTGCCCGGCATGGTGATGCCGCCGCGCCCGGCGAAGCCCCAGCCCGCCGTCAGGTCCAGATCGCCCGCGCCGGGGTTGATCGGCCCGCCGCCCACCACGCTCAGCGCGCCGATCGGGCGCAGCTCCGCCCTGATCTCGCCGCTCGTCACGCCGGCCACGCCCCGCTCGCCGTCCAGCAGCCCCGCCACCGCCCGCCCCAGCTCCGCCGAGGCCAGCAGCCCCTCCCGCGTCGCCGGCAGCGGCACCCGCGGCCAGTCCTGCCGCAGCGCCCCCGCGTTCTCCTCCCTGTAGGCCGGCGCGTGCAGCACCGCGACCGTGTGGTAGAACAGCGCCTCCGCGTCCGCGACCGAGCCGACGCCGCTCAGGTACGCGACCGCCCCGTCGCTCAGGTTGAGCCGCCGCCCGTCGCCCACGTCCCGCGCGTCCGGCTCGCCGCCGTCCAGGTCGAACAGGGTGCGCGGCTGCGAAGATGTGCGCAGGTACAGCGGGAAGAAGCTAGAACGCCCATTGCCAAGACTATCTGCTAAAACGCTTGTCACGTATCCTCGGTCAAATAACACTTGAGTTTGTCTTTGTCGCGCCTCGATCCAAATATTCCCCGGAAAGACTTGCCGGTAATATTCAGGTCGCGCTCTGTCCAAAAGACCGAAATCACCCTCCCAATAAAGCCATCGAACGTCAAGTGGTCTGTAGCAAAATCGGATAAAGCTCCCCTTCTGAAGACCTTGATCAATCAGCTTACTACGGATCTGCTTCGCCCGAAAACCCGGCGTTTCCTGCATCAAGATAGGGATTTGCCGGAGAATGTGTTCATCTGCAATTGAGGGGTCAAAATACTTTTTCATTCGCCCCTCAAGATCTTGACGATCAATTGCCACTAGTGCGTCGTCACGGCTAGTTGTTACGCCAGGGAACGACGTCGGAAACAGCTCGGGCAATTGGGGCCACGCCAGGTAGCCGCCGCTAACGACGGCGGGCTGGAGCGGCAGCCCAAGCTCCACCGGCGGGTCGAGGGGCTGGTAGGGGTGGTCGGCGGGGCGCGCCAGCGCCTCCCCCAGCTGGGCGCGTTTGGCGCGGCCCCAGAAGTTGCGGAAGGCGCCCTGCGCCCCCGCCTCGCGGTGGGCGGCCCGGCGCACCAGCAGGGCGACCGCCGTGCCCACCTGGATGCCCTCGGGGTTGAACTCGGTCGAGAAGACGCTCGGGTCGGGGGCACCCTCGGGGGTCAGCTTGCCGGTGCGGTACTTGTCGCCGTTGAGCGAGTCGATCTCGATGCGGTCGAACACGTCGAGGAAGCGCTCGCGCATGCCGGTGTACGAGAGGCCGTCGAGCCAGGAGTAGTTGGAGATGAAGCAGACCACGCCGCGCCCGCTCGTCTCGACGATCTGGCGCTCGGCCATGCGGAAGAAGCGCACGTACAGATCGTTCAGGCCCTGGCCCTGGGGCGCCGGGGCCCGCCGCGTGGTCCTGTAGGCATTGGAGAGGTCGCGCTCCTCGTCCATGCGGGCGATGCCGGCGAAGCCGGAGTAGGGCGGGTTGCCGAGGATCACCAGGATGGGGGCGCCGCGCTTGACCTGCTCGGCCTGGTCGCGCTCGTCCTGCAGCTCGGGCAGGCCGGGGAAGCGCAGCTGCACCGCCTGCTTCGCGTCGTCGGGCGGCTCCCAGCCGGTGAGGGCGTTGGTCAGGTAGACGCCGACGCGCTCGTCCTCGGCGAGGGGCGCGCCGAGCTGCTGGAGCAGCAGGCCGATCTGGAGGTGGGCCACCACGAAGGGCGCGGGCAGCAGCTCGAAGCCGAAGACGCGGGCGCGGGCGGCCTGCTTCACGTCCTGGCCGAGCAAGGCGTCCTCGCCCTTGTCTGCCAGGGTGGCGGCGATGCGGCGCAGCACCTCGGCGACGTAGGCCCCGGTGCCGGTGCAGGGGTCGAGCACGACCACACTCGGGTCGGCCAGGCCGTCGGCCACGCCGAGCTCGTCGCGCAGGGCCTGGTCCACGCGGGCGACCATATAGCGCACCACCTCGGGGGGCGTGTACCAGACGCCCAGCTCCTTGCGCAGCTCGGGGTCGAAGGCTTCGAGGAAGGGCTCGTAGAAGTACTGCACCGCATGGCCGGTGTCGAAGCGGGCGAAGAAGGCGCCGCGCTCGACCCGGTTGAGGGCCGCGCCGGTCCAGTCCAGCACCTCCATCAGGCCGAGGGGCCTGAGGCGCTGGGGCGTCGAGATCTGGCTGAAGAGGGCCTGGAGCACGGGGACGTGGAGGTAGTACTGGGCCAGGCGCCAGTCGAAGGTGTCGGCGCGCTCGGGGTCCTCGTGGTGCCAGAGCACCCAGGCCGAGAAGACCCCGTAGAACAGGGTCTGGATGAGCGTCGAGCGGAAGAAGTGGTCGCCGCGCTGGGCGTCGAAGCTAATGCCGAGGGCCTGCTCCAGGGCCGCGCGCACCTGCCTGAGGGCGGGGAGCTGCGAGCCCTCGACGCGCAGGCGGGCGTCGCGGGCGTAGGAGGCGAGGAACCAGGCGACGTCGGCGGGGCTGCGCAGGGGCGCGGCGGCCAGCATGACCCGGCGCAGGTACTCGACCAGGCGCTCGCCGTGCTCCTCGGCGAAGGCGAAGGGGTCGCCCGTGCGGGCCCAGAACTCGGCCTCGCTCGCGGCGAGGCTGTAGCGTTCCTGGGGCAGGGGGCGGCCCTGGGCGTCACGGCCGACGAGCAGGAAGTCGCGGTAGGTGGTGACGAGCACCTGGCCGTAGGCGTCGAGGTACTTTCTGACCTGGGGGCCGCGGGCGACGGCGGCGACGTCGTCGCCGGCGCCCTTGACCTCGACCACGCCGCGGGCGGGGAGCGGGGCGGGGAAGGCGTCGGCGGGGAGGCCCCGGCCGATCTGGTCGGCGGTGAAGAGGCCGCCGTCGGGGATGCCGGCGCCCCGGTTCTTCAGGGTGAGGACGCAGCGCACGCGCGGGCGCAGCCCGGCGCCGACCGCGTTGAGCAGGGCCGCGAGCGCCGGGTAGTAGGAGGTCTCCTTCACCGCCGAGCCGGAGGAGCGAATCTCGCGCAGATCGCGGAGGTAGGCGGCGACGATGTCCATGGGCGGCCCCCGACGCCGCGCGCGAGGCCCCGCTTCAGCACGCGCCCGGTGCTCCACGGTGGCGGCGCGACGCGCAACTACGACGATCCCGCACAGGGCCCGCTCGTCAGCCTGCCGGCGAGGTGTAGGCGCTGTGTTGGGCCGAAGTATAGCACGCGCAGCAGGCTACGTGCTGGTTTTTGTCCCATGAACGGCGATCGATTCGCGAAGCGGCATCCACCGTCGCCGGCCCATGCCCCACGCCCGGCCATCGCCGGTGGGGCGAAACCTCCCGCACCCCGCGACCAAGGGTCACGACGCACCACGCGGCACGGGGTGGTCAACGGCCACGACGCGGTCGGGGCGATCCGCGTGGCCGCCCTACGCGCCGCAATGCGGGCGGTGGTCGCCGGACATCGCGGGCATTGCACCGCCGTGGGGCGGGCACGCGGCCCGCCCCTACGGCATTGCCATTCATGGCCGCGTGGCCATCCCGCCCGATCCCCCCGGGGCCGCGCCGCGCGGCACGCGTTGGGCAACGGCCACGACGCGCCGGGCGGCGCCCCGCGGTCAACCGCCACAACGCGGTCGGGGCGGCCTTAGGGGGTGCTGACCGCCGGCAGGTGGGTGAAGCCGAGGGGGGTGTGCTCCTTGACGATCAGGACGTCGGTGCTCCAGCAGCCGGGGTCCACCATGGCCTGGGTGCCGGCGCCGCCGGCGGACGTGCGCACCCACATGCTGGCGGTGTGCTCGCCGGCGGGCAGGCCCGTGAAGAGGCCGGTGATCGAGGTCTGGACGCCGCCGCCGCCGGCCTGCGCGGCCCGCAGGTTGGCCCGGGCGCGGCCCACCGTCGAGGCCGCGTCGTCCACGCGTAGCTCGAAGACCGCCCCCGTCCCGCTGGCGAAGCTGCCCACGAAGATGCGCCCGTTGAAGGTCAGCTCCACCGTGGAGTCGGGCGACTGGACCGTGAAGGTCGCCAGGTTGGCGAGCCTGGCGTAGGTGGGCGTGATCGCCGCGAGCGAGGTGCAGTTCACATCGAAGACCTCGGCAACCAGCATGGGCCGCACCGACGCGGCCTGGGGCCCGGCCTGGCCCACGCCCACCCGGCCGCCGAAGACGATCAGCAGGGCGACCAGCGCCACCCCGGCCAGGCGGCCCACATGCATAAGCTGTCGCTGCGCCATCGGTCCCTCCTTCGCTATGCGATCGATCCGGTAGTACCATACTAACGGTCGCGCCGCGCCGATCTAGCGCCGGGCGGCCCGCGAGCGGCGCCAATGGCCGCGCACTTGCTTGAGCGGAGCACAGCGCGCGCCTTACAGTCCTGCGCCGCCGCAGACCTCACCCCCCGGCCCCCTCTCCGCGGCGGAGAGGGGGAGCCGCACGCCGAAGGCGTTCCCGGCTCCGCCGGGTGCAACGCGA
>DAOLDO010000356.1:0-6678 GCA_035327325.1 Chloroflexaceae bacterium
GGTGGGGGATGTCGCCATCGCCGGCGATCTCGTTCGAGGTGTCCACGATCACCACCCGCTTGCGCAGCTCCTCGGCCAGGACGCGCGCCGTCTCGCGCAGCAGGGTCGTCTTGCCCGTGCCGGGCTTGCCTAGCAGCAGGATGCTCTTGCCGGTCTCCACCAGGTCACGGATGATCGTCACCGTGCCGAAGACCGCCCGGCCGACGCGGCAGGTCAGCCCGATCACCTGGCCCTTGCGGTTGCGGATCCCCGAGATGCGGTGCAGGGTGCGCGGGATGCCGGCGCGGTTGTCCTCGCCGAACTCGCCGATGCGCGCGATCACCGCGTCAATCTCCTCCTGGGTCACCTCGCGGTCGCTGAGGAAGCGCTCCTGCTCCCTGTAGCGGGCCTCGGGCAGTCGGCCGAGGTCCATCACGATCTCGAGCAGGTCGGTCGGGTCGTCCGCCTCGCTCTTCAGGATCGCGTCGGTGATATGGGTCGGCAGGGCGCTCAGCAGCAGCTCGATATCGTTGGTCACGGCGCTACGCTCTGACATAGGGGTGTGAGTCCTCTCTCGGCGCGGAGATCCGCGGGGCGGGCACCCTGGGCTCGAGGCCCGGCTCTAGCGAGGGCACGAGCAGCGGCCGGCGCACGGGCACCACCGTGTGCTTCACGAGCAGGGCCTGCTCGCCGATCGGCTGGAAGCCCAGGTCCTGGGCGGGGGCGAGCAGCTCGCCCTGGTACTCGCGCAGCAGCAGATAGACCGGCCTGGTATCGCTCAGGCGGGCCAGCCCGAAGCGCAGCACGTCCACGGCGGCATCGCGGGCGCCGGGCCTGATCAGCACGCTGAAAACGTGGCCCGAGGGGCCGCTGGCGAGGCGCAGGTAGGCGTCAAGGTCGTCGTCGGGGCCGAGGACCCAGGCGGCCATCCTGGGGCTGCGCCAGCCCCTGGTGAGGGGCAGGGCCCAGTGGCGGGCGTTGCGCACCTCGGCGTGCTGCACCAGGTGGGGGGTGGTCGCCCCGTAGAGCTTGTGGATGGCCCAGTGGTCGCGGCGCGACTGGGCCCGCATCGAGGCCAGGCTGGTCCCCTGGTCCCAGTCCGGGCCGGCGAGGTGCAGGATGGTGGCGTGGGCGTAGGCCTGGAAGCCAATCTGGCGGAAGATCTCGCGCAGCTCGCTGTGCTGGCTGGGGGCGGCGGCGTAGAGCCGCTGGACGTGGTGGTAGCCGGCGTTGAGGCTGACCCGCTCGAGCAGGCGGTACCAGAGCTCGTAGTCGCTGGGCAGGCGCGAGGCCCGGGCGCCGATCGAGGCGAGGAAGACCACGTCCTGCTCCGGGCGGCCGCCGCGGCTCTGGGCCTGCACCACGGCGCCGGCGCCGCGCTCGCGGTAGATCGTGGTGCTGCGGTCGCGGCCATTGCCCTGGAGCAGGCAGCGCAGCGCGAACCAGGCGGGCCTGTGGGCCTGGGCCAGCAGCCCCTCGGTGTCGAGCACCACCTGGTTGCGTGGCTTGCGCCGGAGGAACCAGAGGTCCCCCGGCGCGACAGAGCGGATCATAGTTCGAGGAAGTACCGGTGTACCCGGTCGTCGCCGGAAAGCTCGGGGTGGAAGGTGCTGGCGAGCAGGCGGCCCTGGCGGGCGGCGACGACGGCGCCCGTGGGCAGGGTGGCGACTGGCTCCACGCCCTGGCCGAGGGCCTCGATCTGAGGGGCGCGGATAAAGATGCCGGGGAGGGGCCCCTCGCCCAGAGCCGGGGCGTCGAGGGGCGCCTCGAAGCTGTCGAGCTGGCCGCCGTAGGCGTTGCGCCGCACGGTGATGTCCATCACGGCGAGGGTGGGCTGGCCGCCCCGCTTGGGGTCGAGCACATGGCGGGCCAGCAGGATCGCCCCAGCGCAGGTGCCCCAGACGGCCATGTCGCGGCCGGCGCGCCCCCGTAGCGGCTCGAGCAGGTCGTAGAGACCGAGCAGCCGGCCGATCGTCGTGCTCTCGCCGCCGGGGATGATCAGGTGGGAGAGCGCGGCCAGCTGGCGCGGCAGCCGCACCTCGACCGGGTCGGCGCCGATGCGGCGCAGCACCTCGCAGTGCTCGCGGAAGTCGCCCTGGAGGGCGAGGACGCCTACTGTCATAGGGCCTCTACCAGCCGCGCTGCGCCATCAGCTGCTCGGCGGGGATCTTGCTGATCTCGATGCCGACCATCGCCTCGCCCAGGCCCTTGCTGACGTGAGCGATGATCTCCGGGTCCTGGTAGTGGGTGGTCGCCTCGACGATGGCCCTGGCCCGGCGCATCGGATCGCCGCTCTTGAAGATGCCCGAGCCGACGAACACGCCGTCCACGCCCAGCTGCATCATCAGGGCCGCGTCGGCCGGGGTGGCGATGCCGCCGGCGGCGAAGTTGACCACCGGCATGCGCCCCGTCTCGGCCACCTGGCGCACCAGCTCGTAGGGCGCCTGGATGTTCTTGGCGTAGACGAACAGCTCGTCCTCGCCCATGCTCTGGAGGCGGCGGATCTCGCCGAAGACGGCCCTGGCGTGGCGCACGGCCTCGACCACATTGCCGGTGCCGGCCTCGCCCTTGGTGCGCAGCATCGCGGCGCCCTCGGCCACGCGGCGCAGGCCCTCGCCGATATTCTTGCAGCCGCAGACGAAGGGGATCTTGAACTTGTGCTTGTTGATGTGGTGCTCCTCGTCGGCCGGGGTGAGCACCTCGCTCTCGTCAATATAGTCAATGCCCAGAGCCTCGAGCACCTGGGCCTCGACGAAGTGGCCGATGCGGGCCTTGGCCATCACGGGGATGGTTACGGCCTCCTTGATCGCCACGATCAGCTCGGGGTCGCTCATGCGCGCCACGCCGCCCTGGGAACGGATATCGGCGGGGACCCGCTCGAGGGCCATCACGGCGACGGCGCCGGCCTCCTCGGCGATGCGGGCCTGCTCGGGCGTGACCACGTCCATGATCACGCCGCCCTTGAGCATCTGGGCCAGGCCTACCTTGGTCGTCCAGGTAGACTTCTCCATAGCGATCACCTCTGTTACGCTCTTCTCGCCGGGCTGCGCGCTGCCCGCCGCCGGCTCTCAATAGAATGAGATAAATCACGCCCATTTTACCATAGCCCCATCCCTCGGGCAATGCGGCCAATTCCGCCCCCGCCGCCAGAGACAAACCGCCCCGCAGCGCCGCCCCGGGGCGGGAAAGCCAGAGGGCGGATTATGGTATACTGGAGCGCGAATATTGCCTCGTAAGGAGGAAGGATGAGCGACTTCGACCAGCCCACCGAGCTCGATCTCGCGGTCGGCTCGATGATTACGGTGCGCCCCGACGAGGACCGCGCCGCTTATGACGAGGAGCACGACTCCGTCTCCGCCGTCCAGGACCAGCTCCGCGACGAGGGGATCGACGTTGACCTGCTCAGCATGCCCGGCACCCAGGTCTGGGAGGGCGGGCTCCAGAACATGGGCGCGCTCTACCAGCTCTCGCGCTTCGCCGTCCACCTCGAGCGCGGCGACGACGTGGACGACGTGCTGGAGGACGGCCCGGTGATCTACGACGACCTCGACACGGCCGTCACCGACGTCTGGAACGACCTGACCAAGACCCGCTACAGCCACCTGGTCAACCTCCAGGGCATCAACAGCTATTTCCTGCCGGTTGACTTCGAGCAGCCGGTCTGGCTCTCCTTCGAGAACGAGGAGGGCGACGAGGACAGCGCCTTCTTCGGCTCGGCCTACCGCCTGCGCGGCGAGCTCGCCGAGCTCGGCCCCCAGCTGATCAAGGCGGGCGTCAGCCACAACGCCGAGGCCTACCGCTGCCTCGAGCTGCTCAGCGAGGCCGCCGACAAGAGCATCGAGGCCGGCCTCCCCGTGATCGTCTGGTAACCCGTGATGCAAGACCTGCTCTTCAGCGACAAGCAGTCCCTGGCCCGGCGGCCCGACCGCGACGCCACCCCGCGCGACCGGCGCTACTACGTCTGGACGGTCGGCTGCCAGATGAATATCTCCGACTCCGAGCGCCTCGAGGCGGCCCTCCAGGGCGTCGGCTACAGCCCCGCCCCCCGCCCCGAGGAGGCCAGCTTCATCGTGCTCAACTCGTGCAGCGTGCGCGCCAGCGCCGAGGAGCGCATCCTCGGCAAGCTCGGCGAGCTGGTGCGGGTCAAGCGCGAGCGCCCCGACACCCGCGTGGTGCTCTGGGGCTGCATGGTCGGCCCCCAGAACCGCTCGGTCTTCGAGCAGCGCCTGCCCATGGTAGACCACTTCGTCTCGCCCTCCGCGGTGGACGAGGTGGTCGCCCTCGCCCCCAACCCCGTCTACACCCTCGACGAGCCCGCCCTCCCGGTGGCCAGCTGGGCCCACCCGCCCGTCTCGGTCCACGTGCCGATCCAGTACGGCTGCAACATGACCTGCGCCTACTGCGTGATCCCGCTCCGCCGCGGCCGCGAGCGCTCGCGGCCCCTGGAGGAGATCGTCGCGGAGTGCGCGCGCATCGTCGCCCGCGGCGCGCGGGAGATCACCCTGCTCGGCCAGATCGTCGACTCGTGGGGCCACGACCTGCCCGGCCGCCCCCAGCTCGCCGACCTGCTCGCCGCCGTCCACGCGGTGCCCGGCCTCCAGCGCCTGCGCTTCCTCACCTCGCACCCGGCCTGGATGACCGGGCGCCTGATCGAGACGGTGGCCGCCCTGCCCCGCTGCATGCCCGACATCAACCTGCCCGTCCAGGCCGGCTCCGACCGCGTGCTCAAGATCATGCGCCGCGGCTACACCACCGCCCGCTACAGGGCCCTGATCGAGCAGATCCGCGCGACCATCCCCGGCGTCTCGCTCACCACCGACATCATCGTCGGCCACCCCGGCGAGGCCCGCGAGGATTTCGCGCAGACCATGGCCCTCTGCGACGAGATCCAGTTCGATAAGGTCCACATCGCCGCCTTCTCGGCCCGCCCCGGCACGCTCGCCGCCGCGCAGGAGGCCGACCCCGCCCTCGCCGTCCCCGAGGAGGAGAAGGAGGCCCGCCGCCGCGCCCTCGAGGCCCAGCAGGAGCGCGTCGCCACCGAGCGCAGCGCCCGCCTCCTCGGCCAGACGGTCGAGGTTCTGGTGGAGGGCGAGAGCAAGGGCAAGTGGCGCGGCCGCAGCCCCAACAACAAGCTCGTCTTCTTTCGCCACGCCGACGACCTCACCGGCCAGGTCGTGCCCGTCAGGATCGCCCAGACCAGCCCCTGGGCCCTCCAGGGCGAGGCGAGCTAGGGCCGGCGCGGCGCCCTACCCCGGATGTGAAAGGGCGCAGCCGGCGGCTGCGCCCCGTGATTGCCAGGAGAAGGAGTATCCCATTGGCCAAGCAGGACGAGAAGCAGCGCATCCGTCGCAAGCTCCAGGAGAAGGCGATCGAGCTCGCCGCGATGAACCGCTGGGAGGAGGCCGTCGAGGCCAACCGCCAGATCCTCCCGCTCGGCGAGGACCCCGACACCTACAACCGGCTCGGCAAAGCCTTCATGGAGCTCGGCCAGTTCACCGAGTCCCACGACGCCTACCAGCACACCCTGCGCCTCAACCCGACCAACTCGATCGCCCGCAAGAACGTCGCCCGCCTCGACGCCCTGATCGCCCGCGGCTTCGAGAGCGGCCAGGTCAACCGCAAGGCCCGCCAGCAGGTTGACCTGCGCATGTTCATCACCGAGACCGGCCGCACCGCGATCACCACCCTGATTGACGTCCCGCGCAGCCCCGCCGTTGACGCCCTCGTCACCGGCGAGAAGATGGACTTCCGCGTCGAGGGCAAGACGGTCTATGTGATTGACGCCGACGGCACGGTGATCGGCCGCCTCGAGCCCAAGCTCGGCCAGCGCCTCGCCGAGCTGATCGGCGGCGGCAACCGCTACGTCGCCGCCATCGCCCAGGCCGACCCGCGCCAGATCCGCCTGCTGATCCGCGAGACCTATCAGGACCCCAGCCAGCGCAACCGCATCTCCTTCCCCGGCAAGCTCGGCGAGGGCGCCGCCTACGTCTCCTCCCTCCGCTACGAGGAGTACGAGGACATCGTGGACGACGACGCCGGCGACGACGACGACGCCGGCGCCGACGAGGAGTTCATGGGCGGCGACGAGGAGGAGGAGCTCGGCCTCGAGGAGATCGACCAGGATATGGGCGACGACGACGAGAATATCGAGGAGTAGCGCCGCCCCGCCTGTCGGTGTCCGTCCCCGGTAGAGCCGCCCCGGCAGGGCGGCTCTCTGCTTGTCCCGCCCCGACGGGGAGCCCTTACCGTTGCACCAGCGGCAGCGCCACCCTGCCCTCCGCCCCGAGCACGCGCGCCGGCGTCAGCGGGTCGCCCAGCAGCACGTAGGTGCGCAGGGCCGAGAGGTCGCCCGCCCTGCCGAGGGCGGCGTCGGCGCGCAGGGCCCCGTAGCCCGCCAGCGTCAGCTCGCCCAGCGTCGCCGTCCCCGGCGCCGCCCGCAGACCCGCCAGGAAGCCCCGCAGCAGCGCGTCGTGGCCGTGGGCCACCCCCAGCCCCGCCGGGCCCCAGACGGCCACGGCCCCCCCGCCCGGGCTCAGCAGCAGCCGCTCGTCCAGGGTCGTCCCGCTGAAGGCCGGCTGGTGGAAGCCCGAGGTCAGGCAGGTCATCGCCAGCACGATCGGCAGCCGCCCGCCGTTGCTCAGCCCGTCCGGGTCGTAGAGCCCGAGGAGATACTGCTCGCCCGGCGGCTGCGGCGGGCCC
>DAOLDO010000357.1:0-6678 GCA_035327325.1 Chloroflexaceae bacterium
TGCCACAGGCGAATGCGCCCGCCGGTCAGACTCTGGAGCAGGAGCGATGACGGCACCGGCGCGAAGTGCGATTGTCGTCGTCGGGGCGGGGCCGGCCGGCCTTGCCGTGGCCTACGAGCTCGCGCGGCGGGGCCTGCACTACCGGGTGCTGGAGCGGGGCCAGGTCGGTGAGGCCTGGCGCCACCACTACGACCGACTCAGCCTCCACACCCTCAAACAGGTCTCGGCGCTGCCGGGCCGCGCCATGCCAACCGCCTACCCGCGCTTCCCGAGCCGCGCCCAGTTCCTCGCCTACCTGCAGCAGTACAGTCGCCACTTCGAGCTGCGGGTTGACGAGGGGGTGGAGCTGCGCCGCGCCGAGTTCGACGGCCGGCGCTGGCGGCTCGACACCAGCCGGGATGAGCTGGAGGCGACAGTCCTGGTGATGGCGACCGGGATCTGGAGCGCGCCGGTACGCCCCCATATCCCCGGCGAAGCGGCGTTCGGCGGCCCGATCCTCCACAGCCGCGACTACCGCAACCCGCGACCCTTCCAGGGCCAGCGTGTGCTGGTCGTCGGCGCGGGCAACTCGGGCACCGAGATCGCGGTCGCCCTTGCCGAGCACGGGGGCGATACAGCGATTTCGGTGCGCAGCGGGGTGGCCTTTGTCCCCGAGCCGCACTCGGCCGCGGCGGTGCAGCTGGCGGCCTGGCTGCTGCGCACGCTGCCCCGCCCGCTGGCCGCGCGGCTGCTGCGGCGGCGCGACTACCGCCATCTCGGCCTGCCCCTGCCGCCCGGCTCGCCCCTCGACCATTTCCCGGTGGTCGGCTACGAGCTGCCCGAGGCCGTGGCCGCGAGACGGGTGGGCGTGTACCCGGGCCTCGAGCGGCTTGAGGGCTGCGTGGCCCACTTCTCCGACGGCCGCAGTGCCCCGTTCGACGCGCTCATCCTGGCGACCGGCTATCGCCCCGCGCTGGACCCGGTCGCGCACGCGCTCGCCCTCGACGGCGAGGGCCGCCCCATGCTGGATCGCTACGGGCGCGCGGCCACGAACCCGCGCCTGGTCTGCGTCGGCTACACCTACCCGACCACCGAGGGCTGGCTGCAGGCCATCGGCCGCGTGGCCGCGAGCGCCGTGGACGGCATCATGGCACTGCCCAGGGAGGCTTCTGCAAAGCTTCCCGCACCGGCCGAAAGCTGACTATCATGCGAACAAGCGCATCCCGCAGCTCAGGCGGCGGGAGCCTGCGTGAGGAGGGTGCCATGCTGCATATCTACGTGGCCGAGCACTGCCCTGGCTCGCCGACGGCCCAGATCAGGGCTGCGCGCCTGCGCGAGCGGGCGCCTGAGATACCGGTCGCGGTGGTCGATATCGGCGCGCCGGGGGCTGTGGTGCCACCGGCGGTGTTTGGCACCCCCCCCTACACCTGGAACGACCGGATCATCTTCCTGGGCAACCCCAGCGACCAGGAGCTATTGGAGCGAGCAAGGAGCCTGCATGAGCGACCTGCGCCCTAAGACCCTGCCCGACAAGCTGAGCTATCTGCGCGACACCGACATCTTCCGCGACCTGGCACACGAGGAGGTCGAGGCGCTCGGCAAGCGCGCGCCGATGCAGCGTGTCCCCGCCAGCACGGTCTTCTTCTCGCCCGAGCAGGCCGCCGAGGTGCTCTTCATCCTCAAGGAGGGCACGGTGCGGCTCTACCACCTCTCGCCCGACGGCAAGGCGCTGACCACTGCGGTGCTGGAGCCGGGGACGATTTTCGGCGAGATGGCCCTGCTGGGCCAGCGGCTACACCAGAGCTACGCCGAGGCCATGAGCCCCTGCCTGCTCTGCCTGATGAGTCGCGAGGACGTGAAGGGGATGCTGCTGAGCGACCCGCGTATCGCCACGCGGGTGGCCGAGATCCTGGGTCAGCGGCTGATTATGGCCGAGCAGCGGCTCTCGGACTTCGCCTTCAAGAACCTGCCCGAGCGGCTGGCGAGCCTGCTGCTGCTGCTGGCCCGCCCACCCAAGGCGCGCCTGTTCCGCCCGGCGGGCGGCCCGCCGGAGGTGCGCTTCACCCACGAGGCGCTAGCCGAGATGGCCGGCACCTACCGTGAGACCGCCACCAAGATCTTGGGCGACTTCCGCGCCCAGGGGTTGATCGAGCTGAAGCGCGGCTGTGTGGTTCTGATCGACGAGCCAGGGCTGCGCGCCCTCAGCGAGCGCGTCGAGGATCTCGCTCGGCCGTGACTTGAGCTCCCGCCCGTCGCCGGCATCCACATCGAGGTCGGCGAGGAGGTTGTGCCGCATCACGAAGGGGGTCGCTGCGGCGCGGGTGGAGACGCGTTGGGCACGCTGGCCTTCACGAGCTGTCGCAGCGTCTCGGCCAGGGCGGCGATTGCCGCCGGGTACATCGCGAGAAACGCCTCGGGGGTGAGCTCTGTAGCGCCCTTGGGCACATTGGGCTGTGGCATGGGGAGATCCTCTGTAGCTATAACCGCCGCTACGAGCGCCACGGGAGCGCACCAGAGGCCAGCCGGTCTCGATCGGGGCGGCTGGGGGCGCCACGACCGGATGGCCTCGCAGCGCCCCGCGGGCGACGCAACTCCCCTCAATACTGGGCGACCTGGGCGAAGTGGAGCACCCCGGCGCCGGGCTCATCGGCGTCGGCGCCGGCCATCAACGCGAAGTAGCGGTGGCAGACCGGGCTCTCGGCCACGTTCTGCATCGCGGCCTCGGCAGCCTCCTGGCTCGCCCAGTACACCAGATCGACCCACTGGTTGTCGTTGCCGCGCAGCAGCTCGCGCCGAACGAATCCGGGCTGCTGGCTGAGGAACACGCGCTGGAGCGCTTCGGAGGCGGCGAGCAGGGTCGCTTCAGCGACGCCCTCGGCGAGGGTGAACGGCGCCCACTCGATCGTTCCGGTCGCGGCGACGGGCGGCACTGAGGTGCGGCTGAGTTCCATCGTATCGGCTCCTTCTGCTGTGCATGATTTCGAGCGACTAGCACAGCATAGCAGCGCGCCCTGACAGCCCTATGTCAGGATCTCCAGGAGCCGAAGGATCTCCTCGCGCACCCGCGCCCGCAGGAGTTCCGGCTCCAGCACCTCGGCGCCGGCCCCCCAGCTCAGCAGCCAGGGCAGCATCTCGAAGGGGTCGGTCACGGCGTAGCGCAGGGCACCGTCGGGCTCGTCGGCGACGTAGCCGAAGTGCTGGCGCTCGCGCACCCAGCGCAAGATCGTGGGGGCGAAGCGGACGCGCACCGTCATGAGCTCCGCGATGGCAGGCGCGAGCGTGCGGGGTGTGAAACGCTCGCCCAGCACACGCAGGTCGTCGGTGCGGTCGAGCCGGAAGCTGCGCGGCCCCTCGCGCAGCCGGCAGTAGCCGCCGAGATACCAGACCCCATCGTGGTACGTCAGGCCATCGGGCTCTACCGCCCGCTCCAGCCGCTCATCGCTGCGGTAGCTATGGTAGCGCAGGCGCACCACGTACCGTCCAGCGATGGCCTGCTGGAGTTGGACCAGCCGTGGGTCGTCGAGGTCGAATGGGCGCTCGGCGGCATAGAAGCGCACGATCGCGCTCAGCTCGTCAACGCGCTGGCGCATCTCGGCGGGCAGGATGGCGGCGATCTTCGTCAGGGCGCGCTCGGCGTCGCCGCTGATTGCGCCCGTCGTCTGCGCCAGGAGCAGCTGCACCGCCAGGGCCAGGGCGCCAGCCTCGCCGGAGGTGAAGAAGAGCGGCGGCAGCGCAAAGCCCCGCGGCAGCTCGTAGCCGGTATTGGGCAGCGAGATGATCGGCACGCCGAGCTCGTTGAGCGCGGCGATGTCGCGGTAGATGGTGCGCTCGCTGACCTCGAAGTGGCGGGCGAGGTCCTGCGCGCGCACGCGCCGGTGGCGCTGGAGGCGCAAGAGGATGCCGAAGAGGCGGTCGATGCGGTTCATGGCCACGAGTATACCGCGATGGTGCGGGCGATTGGCAGCGCATGGCGGCGCCAGTGGTGGCGACGGCAGCGCTGCGCATGGTAGGTTCGGGCAGGCTCGCGATGAATTGAGAAGCAGGAGGTGAGACGTGCGGCTCCAGATCACCAGCCAGACCACCATTGACGTTCCGGCTGTCCAGGCGTGGCACGTTCTGGCGCACCAGTTCGACCAGCTCGGCCAGTGGACCAGCCTGATCCCCCAGTCGCAGCCGGTGAGCGACATCCCTGTCCCCGACGGGGCGCTCGTCGGCGGGCGCGTCTGTAGCCCGGCCGTCGCCGGCTTCCGTGCGGTGCAGGAACGGTTCACGAACTACGACGAGGCCGGGATGCGCTTCAGCTATGCGGCGACCGTGGGGCTGCCGTGGCTGATCACCCGCGCCGAGAACCACTGGTCGGTTCGCCCGCTCAGCCCAAACCGCTCGCTGGTGGAGGCCCGGGCCGAGCTGGCGCTACGGCGCCACACCGTCCTGACAGTTACGCAGCTCGACCAGCTTGCCATCCCGCAGGCGCCAGAAGATGTGGGCGATGTGGATGTTGTACGCAGTGCTGGTGGATTTGACCGACGTGGTGGCCGAGGCCCTGAGCACGCCCTTTCACGCGTTGTCGCTGGAGATGCTGTAGCGTGGCTTGTACCATTACACGGCCGCTCGTCAACGAGGCAAGGCGGACGACCCGGTCGCCTACTTTGCTGCTGATGCCAAGGGGCTAGGGATTATCAAGCAAGAGCGGAAAAACCGCGCTGCAATCACCCAGTTGCTCTCCTTGACAATTCCCGGCTCACCTTACCTTGTCGCTAATGGGCTTAGTCAATATGGGAGCCGCCGTTCACGTCCAGCACCTCGCCTGTGATGTAGGCTGCAAGGTCACTTGCCAGAAACAGGCAGGCTCGGGCGACGTCAAGGGGTTGGGCGATGCGGCCAAGCGGGATGCTCTGCACCAGCTCGGCCCGGCGCTCCTCGCTCAGCTTGCCCCCGAAGATATCGGTGTCCACCAGCCCAGGAGCGACCGCGTTGACCCGGATCTGATCAGGCGCCAGCTCGCGCGCGAGGGCGCGGGTGAGGCCGAGCACGCCGGCCTTGGCGGCCGAGTAGACCGAGGCGCCGAAGATCCCGCCACCCCGCTTGGCCGACACCGACGACATACAGACAATGCTGCCCCCGCCCCGGGCGCGCAGCAGCGGGGCGATGGCCTGCGCGCAGAGGAAGCTGCCGCGCACGTTCACGTCCATCACTGCGTCGTAGTCCGCACGGGTGACCTCGCCGAGGCGGAGCGGCGAGGTGATGCCTGCGTTATTGACCAGCACCGCGGGCGGCCCGAGCTCCGTGACAAGGGCGGCGAAGGCCGCGGCGACCTGCTCCTGGCTTGTCACATCGCACGCATACCCGCTATGCTCGCGACCGAGCTCCGCCGCGGCGGCAGCAGCGCCGTCGCCGTCGCGGTCGAGCAGAGCGACCCGGGCGCCATGCTCGACGAAGAGGCGCGCAATGGCGCGACCGATGCCGCGCGCCGAGGCGGCACCGGTAATCACGGCAACCTGACCGTCAAGCAGCATTGTTGGCCTCCTCATCGCCACAATTGATACTTCCTCGCGCTGTGGTATGCATCGCCCGGATTACGGGCGCGCAATGGGGATGCCAGGATGGTAGCACAAGCGTGGCGCACTTGCCGCCATCGTCGCGTGCCATAACCTGTCGCAACTCCCGCGCTTCCCTGCGCCGGAAGCCGCACACGGGGGCGTCTCTTTTCTGGCGACGCTCATGCGTCGAGTGGGACTGGCGCGCCGAGCATGCCCGCAGTGGTCGCCGGGATCTGCATTAGGAGGCGTGGCCTACTGGGAATGAGCTTCCGCGATGGCGGCCAGGCGCTCGCGGTCGAGCAGGGCGACCCAGCCGCGCCCGCTGCGGACCAGGCCCTGCTTGCGGAACTGGCTCATCACGCGGCTGACCGTCCCGGTCGTCGCGACCGTCATGTCGGCAGGGTCCTGGCGGGTCAGCGGCAGCTGGATGCGCTCCGCGCCCCGCTCGTCCGCGCCAAAGCGCCGGCCGAGGGCCAGCAGCGTCGCGGCGACGCGGCTCTCGACCGGGCAGGCCCGCGCTGTAGCCGCGCTCGTGGAAGTGCCGATCAACCAGTTCGAGGGCCCGGTCGTCGAGCGCGGCAAAGAGCGGCACGCGCCGCAGAATGGCCAGGCGCAGGCTCGGGCTGCAGTGCGGCGCGGCTCCCTCCTCGTGCTCCACCGGCTTCTCCTCTGGCGCGCGCATGAGCGCGGGGCGTATCCTCACCACCCGCCGCGCTCAGTGCCTGGCGGGCTCGGGCGCGATAGGAAGCTCGACCACGAAGGTGGTGCCTTCGCCCTCAACGCTGTCCACGGCGACCCGCCCGCCGTGCCCCTCCACAATATACTTGACGATGGGCAGCCCGAGCCCCGTGCCCCCGTCGCTGCGCGAGCGCACCTTGTCCACACGGTAGTAGCGGTCCCAGAGCTGGGGGAGATGTACGACCGGGATGCCCGGGCCCGTATCGGCGACGACCAGCTGCGCCTGAGCGCCTGAGCGGCGCAGGCGCACCTCGACCGCTGTGCCCGGCGGCGTATGCTGCGCGGCATTCTCCAGCAAGTTGCGCAGGAGCTGGGTCAGCCGATCGTAGTCCCCGACCACAGTCAGGGCGGCCTCGCCTTCCACGAGCGCCTTGAACCGATGGCCGGGCGCCTGCCGCTGAACCGCCGCGACGACCTCCTC
>DAOLDO010000358.1:0-6630 GCA_035327325.1 Chloroflexaceae bacterium
GGGTGCTGCCCCCCCCCCCCCCCCCCGATTAGTGGACCCGCCGCATGTTCGAGCGGGTGCGCGACTGGGCCGACCGCGGCGGGCGGCTCATGTATCTCGGCGGCAACGGGCTCAACTGCGAGGTCGAGCTGCCCACCCCCGCCACCATGCGCTGCAAGACCCACCTGCGGGCCGAGGGCGGCGGCCTGGGCATGCGCGACCCCGCCCGGCCCGACGTCTACTACGAGAGCCGCTTCCACCGCACCGTCGCCCCCGAAGCCTCGCTGCTCGGCGTGGTCACCAGCGAGACCGGGATCATGACCGGGGCGCCCTACAGGGCCCTGCGCGCCGACCACTGGGCCTTCGCCGGCACCGGCCTGCGCGACGGCGACAGCTTCGGCGCGGCCAGCCTTCACGAGCGCTGCGGCGGCGGCGCCTCCGGCCACGAGACCGACAAGCTCAGCCCCCACGCCCCGCCCGGCGCCCTCGTCCTCGCCAAGGGCCTCAACCCCGATGAGGGCGGCGCCGAGATCGTCTACCACGAGCGCCCCGGCGGCGGCGCGGTCTTCTCCGTCGGCTCGATCACCTACGTCGCCTCGCTGCTCGTGGACGAGGCGATCTCGCGCGTCACGCTGAACGTGCTCAGGCGCTTCCTGGCGCAGTGAGGTGACCCGATGGACCTGCCCCTGCTGCTGAGCGAGCTCACCCGCGGCGAGGCCCGCGAGGTCGCGGCCCGCGCCCTGGTCGTGCTGCCCACCGGGGCCACCGAGCAGCACGGCCCCCACCTGCCCGTCGGCACCGACAGCCTGTCGGTGGAGGCCGTGGCCCGCGGCGCCGCCGCGGCCGCTCGCCCCGCCGTCCCCGCCCTGGTCGCCCCCACCCTGGCCTACGGCTCGTCGCCTCACCACCTGCCCTTCGGCGGCACCATGTCGGTCTCCACCGAGACCTACTACCGCCTGGTCTGCGACCTGCTCGAGTCACTCGTCGCGGGCGGCTTCCGGCGCGTCTTCATCGTCAACGGCCACGGCGGCAACAGCGAGCTGGTGCAGCTGGCCGCCCGCGACGTGGCCCTGCGCCACGACGTGGCCGTGGCCGCCGGCAGCTACTGGACGATCGCCTGGGAGCGCCTGACGGCCGCGGGGGCGGGCCGGGCCGGCCACCTCCCCGGTCACGCCGGCGCCTTCGAGACCTCGCTCGGGGCCGCCCTGCGGCCCGAGCTGGTGCGCGAGCCGCGCCCGGCGCGCGAGCTCGACGAGCGCGCCAGCCCGCCCATGCCCGCCGACCCCTACAGAGTCGAGCTCCACGGCTTCTGGCAGCGCATTGACGGCTACTCCGACAGCCCCGCCAGCGCCAGCGCCGCCGACGGGCGCCGCTTCCTGGAGGCCGCCGTGGCCGGCGTGGCCGAGGCCCTGGCCTCCTTCTACGCCCGGGCCGCCGCGGCCCAGGGCGAGGGGGCCCCATGAAGATCACCCGCGTCGAGACTATCCCCGTCCAGGTGCCGATTGACCAGGGGCGCGCCGTGCGCGGCGGCCGCGGCGCCCACACCGTCTCGCCCTTCGTGCTGGTGCGCCTGCACACCGACGAGGGCCTCGTCGGCCTCGGCGAGGTCTCCTGCACCCCGATCTGGAGCGGCGAGGACCAGGTGACCGCCGTCCACTGCATCCAGGTCTACCTGGCGCCCCTGCTCCTCGGCGCCGACCCGACCGAGGTCGAGCGCCTGAGCGCCAGCATGGGCCGCGCCCTCGCCGGCAACCCCTTCACGAAGGCCGGGGTCGAGCTGGCCCTCTGGGACCTGCTGGGCAAGGCCGCCGGGCTGCCGCTCTACCGTCTCTTCGGCGGCCCCGTGCGCGACCACGTGCCGACCAAGTTCTCCGTGTCGGGCGTAGAGCCCGAGCGGGCCGCCGCCATCGCCGCCTGGGCCGTCGAGCAGGGCTTCACGGCGATGAAGGTCAAGGTCGGCACCGGCCCCGAGCAGGATGTGGCTCGCGTCCGCGCCGTGCGCGAGGCCGTCGGGCCCCGCGTGCGCCTCGGCGTGGACGCCAACGGCGGTTGGTCGCCCCGCGTCGCCGTCCAGACCATCAGGCGGCTGTGTGAGTACGATATCTTCTTCGCCGAGCAGCCCGTCGCCCCGTTCGACGTGACATGGATGGCCGACGTGCGCCGGCAGGTGCCCGTCCCCGTCATGGCCGACGAGAGCGTCAGCAGCGCGCAGGACGCCATGGCCCTGGCCAGGGCCGGCGCCGCCGACATCCTCTCGATCTATGTCGGCAAGGGCGGCGGCCTCGGCCCGGCCCGCAAGGTGGCCGCCCTCGCCGAGGCCGCCGGCCTGACCTGCACCGTCGGCAGCAACCTCGAGCTGGGCGTGGCCAGCGCCGCCATGATCCACCTCGCCATGGCCTCCCCAGGCGTCGGCGCCGAGGAGTTCCCCTGCGACATCCTGGGCCCCTTCTTCTACGAGGGCGACGTCCTGGCCGAGCCGATGCCGATCTTCGCGGGCTCCGCCCGGCCCCTCGAGCGCCCCGGCCTCGGCGTCGAGCTGGACGAGGCCCTGGTCGCCCGCTACCGCGTCGGCTAGCCTGGTATCCGATCGGGTTGCCCTCGTCGTCTTGGCAGCGGACGCGCCAGAGGGCTGTCGCGGCCTACATCCTTCATCTTCACCTGCTCCGGCGTGGTATGCACACGGCACGCCTCGATGCTCTCCTCACCGCCTGCGAAGCCTCCAGCGCTAGTGCGATTGCAGCGTGCAGCTGTTTGATTGCAGCTTGCGCAGATCGCGTCCGACGCCACCGGCTCGCCGAGCATGCCCGAAGTCGCGCCCCACCTTGACGACCGCCCCGGCGCCGTGGTGGGGCCCGCCGAGCCCGATAACGACATCTGCCGGGCGTTCGAGACCCACAACGCGCCCGGCGCCGTCCTCTACCGGAAGCCCCTCAGCGCGCCGGCCTTCGTCTCGCTGAGCCCCGGGCCCCCGCCGGTCGCCCTGCCGCCCCCGCAGCTCCAGCCGGCGGCACGGGGCCGCGAACCGGGGCGATCGGGCGGCGGCCCGGTCTGCCGCCGAGACCGCCCTCGGCGCCGAGTCACTGCGCGCCGAGGCCCACTACCTGCTCGGCCAGGTCTACGAGCACACCGGCGACAAAGAGGGCGCCCTGCCGGCCTACAGGCGCGGCGTCTTTCTGGACGCGGGATGGGTGCCGGGCATCCTCGGCATGGCCGCGATCTGGCGCCAGACCGACCGGCAGGCCGAGGCCAGGCGCGGCTACCGGCGGGCCTTGCGCCAGCTCGCGGGGCTGGAACCGGAGGCGCCCGTCCCCGGCGCTGACGGCAGCGCCGCCGAGCCGGTCGCCTACGCGCGCACGGAGCTGGAGTTGCTCGGCTAGAGCCAGGACCCCACGGCGAGCCCGGCCCAGGCGCAGAGGAGACCCAGAGCCGGCTGGGCGGAGACGTTCAGCAGGGCGGCCCGCCTGTAGCCCCGCCGCCAGAGCTGGACGGTCTCGAAGATGAAGGACGAGAAGGTGGTGTAGGTGGCGCAGAAGCCGACCCCGGCGAGAGCCTGGATCGAGTCGACCGGCCAGTCAGGGTGATTTGCCACCAGGCCGGCGACCAGGCCGAGCAGCAGGCTCCCGCTGAGGTTGACCAGCAGCGTGCCAAGGGGGAAGATGCCGCCACGCCGGGACTGGATCAGGCGCACGGCGTGGTAGCGGGCGATGGCGCCGGCGACGGCGCCGACGGCGAGCAGGATCAGCGTCATCGGCGCCTCGCGCGGGCGAGGACGCCGTGGCCGAGGCGGGTCGCGCCGATGCCGACGAGGGCGGCCGCGGCCCCGCCCATGAGCGAGAGGGCCTGGTAGACCGCCGCGCCGCCCGACGCTCCGGCCTGGAGCAGGCGCACCGTCTCGAGGCTCACCGACGAGAAGGTGGTCAGGCCGCCGAGGAAGCCCACGGAGACGAAGAGCTGCGCCTCGCGCGGGGCGCGGATCAGGTCCAGGAAGAGGGTCTGCATCACCCCGATCAGCAGGCAGCCGACCAGGTTGGCCGCCAGGGTGCCCAGGGGCAGGCCGGCGGGCAGGCTCGGCGCGACGAGGAGGCCCAGGCCATAGCGCGAGCCCGCGCCGAGCATCGCGCCAAGGGCGATCGCGAGCTCGTGGCGCGGCAGGATCGGCGGCGGCCATGCCAGTGCCGGCGGCGGGCGCAAATGCTGCGCGTCGGCTTCGCTAACGGCCTGCTCGACCACGGTCGGCGCGGGTGGGTCCTGGGGCGCTGAGCGGTCGGCGGGCGGCTCCCCCTGGTGCATAGTCCCTCGTTGGCGAACAGGCGGCGCGCGGCTGCGCAGCTGGTATAGTACACCCTGTTCGCGAGGCCGCCGCAGGGGTGCGGCCGGGAGCGCCGGGGGCGCCGATGGCAGGCGAGACAGACCTGGAGGTGCTGCTGCGGACGATGGGGCCGCGGCTGCGCGCGGAGCCGTACATCTTCTGCTCGGTGGACGAGGCGACCTACGGGCGGCTGGCCGCGGCGGCGCTGGGGATGTTCCGCGAGGAGGAGGGCGTGAGTCTGATCGTCAGCCGGGCCCAGGCCGACGCGGCGGGGCTGCCCTACGACGAGCTGTGGGCCTGCATCACGCTGAGCGTGCACTCGGCCCTGTCGGCTGTGGGCCTGACGGCGGCAGTGAGCGCCAGGCTCGCCGGGGCGGGCCTGAGCGCCAACGTCGTCGCGGCCTACTACCACGACCACGTGTTTGTGCCGTGGGAGCGCCGCGAGGAGGCGCTCAGGGCGCTGACGGCGGCGCAGGGCGAGCGCGCGGGGTAGGGCGTGGGCCTCACCCGTCGCTGCGGCGAGCGAAGGGGGCGAGGGCGTCTGCGCGCTATGCCGGACGCCCCCTCTCCAGGCTGGAGAGGGGGCCGGGGGGTGAGGTCACAACTGAGCGGCGTCTTCAGGCCGCGGGCGCTACGCCGGCGAGCTCTGGCGACGGGCGACGGCGCGGCGCTGGAGGCCGCGGGCGATGGCCCAGGCCGCCAGGAGGGCGAGGGCGGCCACGGCGGCGTAGGCCGGCGCGTCGCCGATGCGCCCGTAGATGGTCGGGACGGCCCGCGCCGGGAGGCTGGCGACCAGGGCGCCGCCCTCGGTCTGCCAGGAGTCGCTGCGGGCCAGGGTGCGCCCGTAGGGGTCGGCGGCGATCGAGACGCCGTTGCTGGCGGGGCGCAGCAGGCTGACCCCGTTCTCGATGGCGCGCACGCGGGCCATGGCCGCGTGGGTCTCGGCGACCTCGGGCCAGGTGTTGGCCGGGGCGAAGAGGATGTCCACGCCCTGAGCGGCGGCCTGCCTGATGTAGGCGTGGTGGTCCATGTCGAAGCAGATCACCGCGCCGATGCGGCCGTAGGGCGTGTCGAGGGTCGGCAGCCGGGCCTCGCCGAGCACGCTGCCCGCGGCCTCGCCGCCGGGCACGGGGAAGGCCTTCAGGTACTCGAAGCCGATCTCGCCGGCGGGCGTCACCAGGACGATCTTGTTCTCGAGGGGGCGCTCGGCGCCGGGCGTGAGGACCGCCAGGGCCATGCCGAGGTAGATCCCCTGCTCGCGGGCCAGGGCCCTGCCGCGCTCGACGAGGGCGGCCTCGTCGTCCTTGAGCACGGTGCCGTTGCCCTCGGCCCAGAAGACGATCCGGGCGCCGGCCCCGGCCTCGTCGGCGCTACGCTCGAGCAGCCGGGCGTTGCCGGCCTCGAAGAGGGCCCGGGCGGCGTCGCGGTCCGCGGGGTCGGCGGCGCCGGCGATCACGCGCCCGATCAGCTCGCCGTGGGTCTCGTCGCGCGAGACCAGGGAGGGCTGGTCGGAGGGGATGCCCGCGACGCGCACGGTGGCCTGCGTCGTCGCGGTGGCCAGGCGGGCGTAGCCGAAGCCGAGGCTCAGGGCGAGCAGGCCGGCGTAGAGCAGGGCGCCGGCGCGCACCCGCTCCCAGCGCCAGCCCTGCTCCCAGGCCCAGTTGACCAGGGAGGCGGGCCAGCTGATCAGGAAGACGACGCCCCAGAGCCCGGCGACCGAGGCCAGTTGGGCCAGGGGCAGGATGCCGGCCTGGGTGTAGGCGGTCGCGCCCCAGGTGCCCCACTCGCCCTGGGCATTGAGCAGCTCGAGGGCGACCATGGCCAGGGGGAAGACCAGGGTGGCCGCGAAGGCGGGCAGCCGGGGTGCCAGGACGCGGTCGAGCAGGTAGGGCACGAGGCCCATGGCCGCGCCGACGACCACGAAGATGGCGAAGCCGACGCCGGGGATGGGTACGACGCCGCGCAGGAGCACGGCCAGCATCGCGGCGGTGACCGGCAGGGCCAGGGCGAAGCCGCGCAGCACCGGCTGGGCGCGCATAAAGCGCATGGTGAAGATCGGCGCGACCCAGACCAGGGGCGGCACCAGCCAGGCGCCGTAGGTGAACAGCCCGATTAGGGCGCCGGTGACGAGCCAGAGCCACGGGCGGCGGTCGGCGATCGGGTAGGCGGGTCTCTCCACGGCGGGCCTCCTGTCGGTACGTTCGCTTGCTCTGCCCCGACTCTAGCAGGCCGGCGGGCGGCGGCCATCGCCCGATCGGGACAGCGGGGGGGGGAACTTGCCCGCCGGGGACGGATGACCTTCGATAGAGGCCGCCCCCCCCCAGGGGCCCATTGTTGACAAA
>DAOLDO010000359.1:0-6630 GCA_035327325.1 Chloroflexaceae bacterium
CACGTCGCGCCATCGCCCACCTCCATCGCCACAAGCTCGGCCACGAAACGCTCGAGGGCGGTGGCGTCACCGTCAATCGCCAGGCCCTGCTCAGCCTCGTCGATCGTCCAGAGCTTGGAGGGACCGTCCGGTGTCTGGAGCGTCAGCGTCGCGGAGCGCCCACGCAGCCGCCCGCGACCCACGCTGCCCTCGCCGCCGATCATCAGGTCCCCCGTCCACAGGTCCTTGAGCAGCAGCAGCAGCAACCCGATCTCGCCCTGCTTTGGCGCCCGCAGCTCGAGGCTCAGGGTCACGTCGCCGCCGAACTGCGGCGCCTCGCTGAAGAGGGCCGTGTCGAGGGCGCCCCCCGTGAAGCGGTCTATGCTCACGCGGCTCTGCACCAGGGTGCGCCCACCTGCAATGGCCGCCTCGCCCACCACCAGCCGGCTCATGGTCGGGTCGCCCCGCCCTGCGTGGAGGTCGCGCCCGAACAGCGCGTCCACCATTGCCTGGCCTTTGCCCGGTCGCACGGCCTCGACAATGCGATGCGCCCTGGACCGCAGTGCGCCCGCCAGGCTGGTGCCAGGCAGGATCGGACGGCCCGCCAGGTCGCGCAGGTGGATGAAGTCGGGCTGGTCGCCCGTGGAGGTGAGGGCCTCCTCGGAGCGGATCAGCAGCGCCCCGTCGATCGCACAGCTCAGCTCAACGGTGAAGCGGTGGCGGGTGTCGCGGGCCGGCGCCTTGACGTCGAGCACAGACTCGGCCAGGCCCTCGCGGGTCGCGCCGGCGGGCGCAGCCATCCAGCCGTGGTCTGCGCCGAGCCAGGCCAGCAGCCCGTCGGGCGTGGTCAGGTCGTAGCTGACCGCTCGCCAGCCGGCGACGCGACAGGCCCCGTAGCCGCGGCTGCGCCGGGCGCCGATGCGAATCTCTCCCTGCTCGAGGGCGCCGAGGGCCTGGGCGAGCAAGGCCAGCCTTGCCCGGTTCTCATCCTCGTCGGGCCCGAGCAGCAGCTCGAAGCGCAGCGGGAAGCTCGTGCCGGCAGGCAGCAGCTCGAGGTCGTACTTGCCCGCGTCGAGAGCTGTGCGCCGGGAGGGGTCGATCTTAACCCCGTCGCGCACCTCGGCGGGGCCCGGGGTGGCCAGGGCGTCCTCGACGATCAGGGGGCTCTGGGCGCCGTCGTCATCGCCCTTCTGGCCGCCGAGCAGCGCCGCGATCTGGCTGGCCGCATCGGCCTTTGCCCGCTCGGCCTGTCGCTCAATCGCTCCCCGTTCGGTCTCGCCGTAGCCGGCGGCCCGGGCAAGTAGATAGCCCCGCAGGGCCCCGGCGAGCGAGGTCCCGGGGAGCAGCGGGCGACCCTCCACGGCGTCGCGGAGGAGAGTTAGATCGGTGACGCCCGCGGGCTCGCCCGAGCCGAGGTGTGCGGGACTCGTGAGCGTGAGGTCGCCGGTGACGACCAGGCGCCGGACGATCTGACGCGATGTCCATGTGTCCATCAGAGCGCCTCCCTTCGGCGCTGGCGCGCCGCCGCGGCGAGGGCCGCCTCGGCCAGGCGCAGGGCTGTGACGCGGGCGAGGAGCGCGTCTGCGAGCGGGGGCGTACTGGCTACCCGCACCGATGTTGGGCGCAGCCCCAGGATGCTCCAGACCAGCGCACCCCCGTCGGCTGTCGGCTCGGCCAGCAGGCCGTCCAGCCACTGGTCGAGGGGCTGTCCGGCGATGCGGGCTCGCTCGAACTGCTCGCGGGCGGCCTGCTTGACGCCGGCCAGGCCGGCGCGCACGGCGGAGACGTCGCCTCTGGGCAGGGCGCGGCGGATCAGGACGCGCACGCGGCCAAGCTGGCTGCTCGCCGGCATCTGGGCGACCACGCCAGGTGCCTCGGCCACCTCGTCGCGCACGAATCGGGCGATCGCCTCGTCGATCTGCCGCGCCAACAGACGGCCCGCCATGAGCGCGGCGAGGCGCCCGGCCGGCGCTGAGAGCCGCTCGGGGTGGGCCGGGGCGGCGCCTCTGTACGGGGCGCCTCTGCTCACCTCGATGGCTGGCCCTGTGAGCCAGCCGAAGGCAACCCTACCGAAGCCCTCGGCGCGCCGCTCGCCCAGGCCGGCCCACTCGACCGCCGCGAGCGCCTCGCGGCGTAGGGGCCCGCGGGCGCGGAGCGTGATCACGCCGCCCGCGCGCAGGGCGTGGCGCTGCACGGCGGGCAGGCGCGCCGTGGTGTTATAGCTGCCTGCAAGCGTCGTCGCGGTGAAACAGGTCTCGCCCAGCACCTCGACCGAGAAGCCGAGGGCGGCGCTCAGGGTCTCGGCATCGGGCGCGACCAGATCGCGCCCGGCGGGGTCGCGGAGCAGCAGATCGCTAAGCAGGGCCATGGTCAGCGTGTCGCCGGCCACAGGCGGGTCCCCGCCGAGCTCGCGCCAGCCGCCGCCCTCTTCCTGGACACCCTCGATCCGTACGCGGCCGTAGTTCGCGCTGCGCGAGCGTCCAAGCCAGGCCATGGGCTCGCCGACCAGCAACTCATGCAGGGCCGCGGCGTCCTCATCGGCATCGCAGAGGATCGCCCCGGCGAGCCACTGGCCGGCGGCCAGGGCGTCGTAGCGAAAGACCTCGCCGCTGCCCCGGCGTGCGCGCCCGTAGCCGCGGTCGCGCTGGATGTGGATAGCGACCGTCCGCTCCGGGAGGAAGCTATGCAGCAGCACATCGCCGAGCTGGGCGCAGAAAGGCTCGCCGAGGGGCTGGTACTGCACGGTCGGGCCCGCCTGCGCGAGCAACGCCTGGCCGCCCGGGTCGGCCAGGTTCAGCGCCGTGAAGCCAGCCTTGCTGGACTGCCCCTTGGGCTTCCTGAGCGCGAGGGACGTCGGCAGCGCGCGGTCTCCGGCGCCGAGCAGCGGGTAGGCGTGCAGAAAGCGTGTCGCCCCGCTGAAGAAGCGCCGCCGCGCCACAGGGTCGGCCAGGAGGTTGTCGCCGGACACCCGGGCCACCTCCCGGTGGCGGCCGATCAGCAGGCCACGGATCTGGCTCCCAGGGACATAGCCGAACGAGCGGCTGCTGTTGGGCTCGCCCTCCTGAGCGGTCGCGAGCAGGGGCTGCTCGAGGAAGAGCTTGTAGGTCAGCACCTTCATGGCCGCACCTCGCCGGCGAAGCGCACGAAGCACGCGCGGGTGAACGCCGCGTCGCCGTAGTCGTCGGGGATGGTCTGGTGGAGCAGCATGGACAGGCGCCCACGCCCTCTGTTGCGGGTCAGGCCGCCGCGGCGCACCGCCAGCGCGCAGGCAGCGAGCAGGGCCTCAGCGCGCGGGCGCTCCTCGGGCGACAGCCTGAGGTCGAGCGGGGCGACAAGCTCGACGCCGCGCACGACGGCCCGGGCCGCCCGCAGCGAGCCCCGCTCGGGGGCGCCCGTCGCCGCGTTCACCGAGGTCTGGCGGCGGATCGTTGTCAGCGCATCGAGCGCCTGAGCAGGGTTGAGGGCGTCGTCGGCCGCGATGGCGGCGTGCAGGTCGGGCGGCAGGGTCGCGGCGCCGATATGCAGCCGGCCGCCCCCCTCATCGCCCGCGCCGCTGCGGCCAAAGAGCGCCGCGGCGATGTCATCCCAGCCGCTGGAAGCGCCCGGGCCAGCACCTGCCAGGGCGAAGCGCAGGTTTGCCCACTCCTCCACGAGCAGGCCCTTCAGGGCGCGCCCGCCGATACGCGGACAGCCGTGCTCGTCATGATCGACCTCGACATCGACCAGGCCGGCGACGCCCTCGCCGCGCCCGAAGGTCGTGTCGCTCTTGAGCTGAACGGTCAGGTAGTAGCGCATACGTGCCCCTAGCTCAGCTGCACATAGAAGTCCAGCGCCTCGATCGCATCGAAGTAGCCGCACGTGTCGCTCTCCCACCCGGTCTTGGAAAGCGCGGGGGCTCCGCCGTCGAGGGCCGGCAGACGGTCAATGCGGAATGCGTGGAGGAAGCCCTTTACCCTGTCGGGGCCGCGCCGCAGCACCTCGCGCAGCTCCTTGACCTTGTTGCGGCGCTCGCGCCAGCCGGCGTCTGTCTGGAGGGTCGTCACGAGCTGCTCGAAGGCCGCCCATGTGCGCCAGTTCGGGCCCAGCCCGGCGCCGAATCGGGTCAGCGGTCGTGTCACGAGGGGCTGGCCCGTATCCGCGGTGTACTCGCGCTCGCGGATCGTCTCGAGGTCGGCGAGCAGCCCACTGAGGGCAAAGTGCCAGTCGAGGGCGGACTCGGTCTTGATCCGGCCAGTGGCGCGCAACGCCGACTTCGCCCCCTGGCAGAGCTCTTCGGCCAGCTCGTAGGCCCGGGCGAAGGGGTAGTGGGTCTTGACGATCGCCACGCCGGCGCAGGCGTGGGCCGGTCGGACGCCCTCAGTCGCCTCGCCGTCCGGCAGCCCGACCTCCTCCGTCGCCTTGTGGAACTGCCGCAGGTACTCCGCGGCCAGGGCCAGGCCGAGGCGCCCATCGCAGACGAAGGTCACGTCATCGCCGCCGTAGACGATCGGGCGGAAGGGCAGAAAGGGCTTGCCGGTGGCCCGGTCGGCGGGCAGGCCGGCGAGGAACATCTGCAAGGGGTTCTCGGGGTCGCGGCGCTCGGGCGACTCGAAGGCCGCCACCATGGTGGCGATCGTCCGGCTGAGGGCTAGCTTCCCGGCCTCGTCCACACGCCGTGAGAGCGTGCGCAGCGCCGTGATCTGTGCACGGTTGTCAGTCCGGCCAAGTGTGAGTCTGGTGAAGCGCTCGCCAACCCCGTTGCCGTCCGCGTGGACGACCGCGAGGTAGCTCTGGACACCCTCGGAGCGACCGAGGTCGTCGAAGCGGTCGGGCAGCGCGTAGCGGTCCATCACTGCTGGGGGCAGGATCGCCGCGAGGCGCCGCCGCGCGCCCTCGATCACCTCCGGGTCAATCCGGGAGAGCACATCGGCGCTCGCCGGGCGCTCCTCGTCGTCGTCGTCGCCCTGGGCCCGCGCATACGCGACTGCGGGCAGTCCGGTCGAGCGGCACTCCAGCGTGACGCTTTGCCCGAGCAGCGGCGCGCCGACGGGCCTGACCTGCTTCGCTCTCGCCAACGTCTTGTAGAGGGTGTCGAGGGCGCCGCCCTCACCCCCGAGGGCCGCGTCCCAGGTGAACGGGATATGGGCGACGGCGATGGACAGGCCGGGCGCGTGGGACAGCAGCCGCCGACTGAGGCGTCCGACCATGGCGACCGCAAGCTCCCTGGTGCGGAAGAGCACGACCGCGTTGCCCCCGCCCTGGAGGAGCAGCTCGGCCTGAAGCGTCGCATCGGCCTCGATCCGCCGCTCGTCGAGGATCGCCCCGCTCGGTTCGACGTTGTTGGGTGTCGGCAGGGCCTTCCACACCCACTCGCGCACAGCCCGCTCGACCAGTTCGGATGCGCCGAGGTTCTCGCGCAGCCTGTTGCTGGCGAAAATGTAGTCCTGGATGCCGATCGTGTCTATGATCGTGAGGGTCAGTTCGGACATGGGCACCTCCGGAAGCGTCAGGCTGGTCCGGCGAACACACTGGCGGGCTGGTGACCGTCGATCGGCGTGCGGGTGAGCGGGGACCTGACGAATCCTCCCGACGATCTGCATGGTTCGTCGTGGCATATGCTCAATGTAGCTGGTGCGCCCATCACAAATGCGCCACCGTCACCCAGCCGTGGCCAAACACGCTGGCCTTGCCGACGTGCAGGACGCCGGCGGCGAGCAGCGCCGCCCGGACAGCCAGGGGCACCTCGCGCAGGGCCGCCGACCCGATCAGGCCGCCGAGCGTCATCCTCCGCCGCCCGCCACCGCGCGTGCTGGTGCGCTCCCAGTCCACCCAGCGGACGTCGGAGCGCTCGACGCGCACCGCGCGGGCGGCCTCGACGAGGGGGCCGAGGTCGGGGCGCCACAGGCCGGGGCCGTGGAACACCGCCAGCGCGCCGAGCCGCCAGAGGGCGGCCTGCACGATCGCCCCGAGGTCCAGCTGCTCGATAAAGGCCCCGCGGCTCTTGACGCGCAGGGGGGTGCGCAGCTCGAGCCGCAGGTCCGCGGCGAGATCCGCGGCGCGGGTCGGCAGCTCGGCCAGGTTGAGCAGCGGCAGCTCGGCGGGGGCGAGGGCCCGACCGTCCTGGTAGATCGGCACGCCGAAGGGGCGGAACGGCTCCAGGGCCTCGACCCGCTCCAGGCGCGCCTTGGCCTCGTCGCGGCCCAGCCCTGCCGCGCCCAGCCCCTCGAAGCCCACCAGGAAGTAGGGCAGGAAGTCCACCCCGCGGCCGATCAGCACCAGTCCGAAGTCGAGCGTGTCGCCGGCGGCGTAGCGCTGCTTGTGGTCCAGCGGCGGCTCGATCACGAACGGGCGCGGCACATCCTGGAGGTCGTGCAGGGGGGGCACGCCCGCGGGGTGCGGGGTCTCGAAGACCCAGCGGTAGGGGCAGAGGAGCTGGACGTCGCAGCGCTCGGCCCGCCCCCAGCAGCTCTGGGCGCACGAGGCCCGCTGGAAGGTGTAGCCGAAGCCGCCGCGCAGCAGGGCGCCTTTGTACGTGGGGAGCACGGTGTCCTCGAGCAGGCGGTAGGTCAGGCGGGCGCGGAGCACGGACAGCGGCGGGAAGCTGATGATCGGGGCGGCGGGTGGAGGGGGCTGCGGCACGGGAGGCTCCTTCCCTCGGGCGCCCGCGCATAC
>DAOLDO010000360.1:0-3799 GCA_035327325.1 Chloroflexaceae bacterium
CGCCCTGGCGGGCGGCGGGCCCCGCGGCGCCGCCGGAGGCGGCAGGGGGCCCCGACGGGGCCGCCGAGGCGCCGTCGGGGGCGCCCGCCGCGTCAGGCGGCGTGAAGTCGTAGGTGCCGACGAGAGACTGGTCCCACAGCCAGACGCCGGCGAGGCAGCCTGCGTAGGCGGCGCATGGGTCGGGGCCGGGGCCGTACCAGCCGTAGGGGTCAATCTGGCGGCCGTAGCGGCGCACCTCGAAGTGGAGGTGGGGCGTGCCGCGCACGAAGCCCGTGGTGCCGCTGGTGCCGATGAATGCGCCCGCCTCGACCGGCACGGGCTGGTTGCTGTCAATCAGGCCGGCGAAGATGGGCGCGAAGCCGTCGAGGTGCCAGTAGACCGTCTCGTAGCCGTCGGGGTGGAGGATGACCACGCCGTAGCCGCGGTGGGTGCGGGCGTAGGCGAGGCCGCCCGCGGCGGCCAGGATGGGCGTGCCGACGGGCTGGTCGGGGAAGTAGTAGTCGTGGCCGTCGTGGCCGTCGTACTGCACGTTGCCCTGGCCGAGGTAGTTGACGACGTAGCTGTTACCGTCGTCGCCGCTGTCCACCGTCGGGTACATGTGGTCGAAGTAGGCCAGGTGGACCACGCGGGTGCCCATCGGCCACGGCTGGCGGAGGGTGAAGGCGCCGGCCTGGGGCGCCGGCACGGGCGCCCGCGGGGCGGCCGGCGGCGCGGCGGGGGCCTCGCCCGGCCTGACCAGCTGGTTGTTGAAGTAGCGCTGGAAGGCGTCGCCGAAGCGCTCGACCGCGGCGCGCCACTCGGCCTGGGCACGGCCGCGGGCGAGGAAGCGCTGCACCGCGACGCCCTCGGGGGCCTGGTCGAGGGTGAGGGTCAGGGTCGTCCCGTCGCTGAAGCGGACGACGGGGGGACGGCTGTAGGGGCCGAGGCCGGCGCGCAGCTCGCGGCTGGCCCAGTCAATCTGGGCGGCGAAGCCGGCGGGCCCGGCGCCGAAGGGCCGGCTCAGGGCCTCGGGCGGGGGGGCCGGGTCGCTGAGCAGGGCGGCGGTGGCCTCGAGCAGGGCCAGGTGGAGCTGGGGGCTGAGGCCGTAGTAGAGGGCCGCGCCCTCGATGATCGTGGCGGCGCTGCGCCCCTCCTCCGTGAATCCCTTCAGAGGGCCGGGCTGCGCGTCGAGCACGCGCTGCACGCCGAGGCCGCCGGGGCCCTGGGCCGCCGCCGGGGCGGGCGGGAGCAGGGCGACGACGAGGAGCAGAAGGGCGAGGGCGACGCAGACGGGGCGCACGGAGGCTCTCCGGGTGCTGGGGCGACTGGGGCCTGATCGTAGCACAGTGGCATTACCCAGTCAACGCGGGTAGAATGACGATCGGTTTATCGGGGCCGCCAGGCCCCACGAGGAGCGCCATGCGACGAGCGACCCTGGCCGCCCTGGCGGCCGCCCTCATCCTGGCCGCCTGCGCCGGCCCCGGCCCCGACCCGACCCCGGCGCCGCAGCGGCCGACACAGGCCGCGACCGCGGCGCCCGCCCCCGCAACCCCCGCGGCGATTGCTCCGACGCCCGCCGCCCCGCCGGCGCCCCGGGCGAGCCTGGGCACCTTCTTCTTCTACTGGTACCACTGCCCGAAGGACGAGTGCGACCTCGGCCAGCTGAGCGTCACGCCGCCGGGGTGGGCCGCGCCGCTGCCCCACGACCCCGACCCGCGCGACGGCACGGCCTACTCGTCGATCAACTACGACTGGTTCGAGGGCGAGCTGCGCGACATGGCCGCCACGGGCATTGACACCGTCTTCCCGGTGAGCTGGGGCGACCACCCCCACGGCTGGTTCCGCCAGGACCGTCTCGACCTGCTCGTGCAGGCCAACGGCGTGCTGCCGCGGCCCCTGCGCATCGGCATGTTCATTGACACGACGGCGCAGCAGGGCATGTACAACGACTTCGCCGCCGGGGGCTACAGGTACGGGCCCGACGTGCCCCGGCTGCCCCTGGCCGACCGGCGCAGCGGCTACTTCTTCTACGACCGCCATATCAAGGGCTTCTTCCAGCGCATCCCCCGCGAGATGTGGGCGACCGTCGAGGGCCGGCCGATCATCGTCACCTACACCGCCCTCTGCTGCGACAACCTGGAGCTTGCGGGGGAGCTGTGGGGCGCGGTGAAGGCGGCCTTTGCCCGGGACTTCGGGGTCGAGCCGTGGCTGATCGTCGAGGAGACCTGGTTCACGCCTGCGGCCGTGGCCCCGGGCGGCGACCTGCTGCCGGTCGAGCGGGCGGCCGACGGGCGCTACAGCTGGGGGGCGGCGCTGAACGGCCCGGCGACCCACACGCTGCGCGGCTACATGGTGAGCAGCGTGGGCCCCGGCTTCGACAACAGGCGGATCACGGGCATCGCCGACCCGCGCCACCAGCCGCGCGAGCTGCCGCCAGGTGGCGGCGCGCCGGGGGCCGGCGCCTTCCTGCGGGCCAGCCTGGCCGCCGTGCCGCCCAATGCCGACCTGGTCCTGGTCGAGACCTGGAACGAGTGGCCCGAGACCACGGGCGTCGCCCGGGCCGCCTACACCGACCCGGGCGGGTGGCCCTTGCCGGAGACCTTCTATATGGAGATCGTGCGGCGCTGGCGCACCGGGCGCCCCCTCGAGCCGTAGCCGGCGGAGGGCGCCGCCATTAACGTTTTAGTCACGCTCGTGGCGGCCCCAGATTTCAGTCTGGACATACTCGCGTTGTATTATTCGTAAGCTATGACGTCGGGTCATAGTGCAGGTAGCCGCAGCGCAAGCACTAAGTGAGCCATGCAACCTACACTCTTCCTCGACGACGGCCCGCGCCCGGCCCCCGCGGCGGCAGCGGTCGAGCTCAGCGTCATCATCCCGGCCCTGAATGTGGCGCCGGTGATCGGCGACCAGCTCGCGGCCCTGGCTGCACAGGACTGGGACGGAGCGTGGGAGGTGATCGTCGCCGACAACGGGTCGCGTGACGGGACCGTGGAGGTGGCCCGCCGGTACCAGGCCAGGCTGCCCGATCTGCGCATCCTCGACGCCTCGGGGCGCCAGGGCGCCGCCTTCGCCCGCAACGTGGGGGCGCAGGCCGCCCAGGGCGAGGCGCTGGTCTTTATTGACGCCGACGATATTGTCGCCCCCGGATTTCTGCGAGCGATGGCCGCGGCGCTCCGCGAGCACCCCTTCAGCGCCCCGCGCATTGACGCCACCTCGCTGAACAGCGCGTGGGCCGCCCGGCTCGGCGAGCACCCCCAGTACCACGGCCTGATGCGCTACTACAACGAGCCGTTCCTGCACCACGCGAGCGGCTGCGGCCTGGGCATGCGGCGCTCGCTCTTCCTGCGGCTGGGCGGCTTCGACGAGAGCCTGCTGCGCCTGCAGGACACCGAGCTCTGCTTCCGCGCCCAACTGGCCGGCGTGCCGATGCACTTCGTGCCCGAGGCCAGGGTCGCGATGCGCAACCGGCAGTCGTTCCGCGGGATGCTCCGCCAGGCCCGCGACTGGGGCAAGGCCGAGGTGAGCCTGGTCAGCCGCTACCGCAGGATGGGCGGTCCGTGGCGCCTGCTGTACCTCTGGCTGCGCTACACGGCGCGCTGGCTCAAGCTGCTGGCGCGGCTGCTCGGCGCCCGCTCGCGGCAGGCCGTGGCGCTGGTGGCGAAGGAGGCCGCCCGGCAGGTCGGCATCTTCGAGGCAGCGCTGCGCACCGGCAAGCCGCCGGTGTAGGCAGCCATGGGCCGGGCGTCCACGCCCCGATGGGCCGGCGACCACGGCCCGGGCGTCCACGGCCCGGGCGTCCACGGCCCGGGCGTCCACG
>DAOLDO010000360.1:3899-6628 GCA_035327325.1 Chloroflexaceae bacterium
CGTCCACGGCCCGGGCGTCCACGGCCCGGGCGTCCACGGCCCGGGCGTCCACGGCGGGTCGCCCCTACGCGGGATGCGCCGGGCGACCACGGCCCGGGCGTCCACGGCGGGATGGGCCGGGCGACCCTAGGCGGCCTGGTCGCGCTCGGGCTCCTCGACGGACCAGGACTGCACGCCGTTGGTGACGAACGAGAAGGGCCGCACATGGACGCCCTGCTCGGCGAGTACGCGCTCGAGCTCGAGCCGCCGGTCGAAGGGGCAGGCGAAGACCATGAAGCCGCCGCCGCCGGCGCCGGTGATCTTGCCGCCCCACGCGCCATGGCGGCGGGCCATTGTGTAGACCTCGTCCACCATCGGCGAGGCGATGTGGGGCGAGAAGGCCTTCTTGACCTCCCAGGCGTCGTGGAGCAGGCGCCCGAAGTCGGCGATGCGCAACTCGCGCAGGAGCCGGGCGGCCTGATCGACGAACGCCTTGGTCTCGTCGTGGTAGCGCAGGGTATCGCCCTGGACCAGGCGCTTCACCTGGTCCTCCATCAGGTGGCGGCGCAGGAGCTGGCGATCGCCGATGTAGCCGAGCACGAGGCAGCTCTCGAGCTCGAGCAGGGCGGCCTCGTCGCTGAGCACCGGCTCGACGATGACGCCGTCCTTGCCGAAGTGGTAGACGCACATGCCGCCGAAGACGGCGGCGTACTGGTCTTGCCGGCCGCCGGGGATGCCCAGATCCACGCGCTCGATCTTGTAGGCCAGCTCGGCCAGGACGTGGGGGTCGTAGCTGGCGCCGGCGACGTTGTAGAGCAGCTTGAGCATGCTGACCACGAGGGCCGACGAGGAGCCGAGGCCGCTGCCGGGGGGCGCGTCGCTGAACATGGTCAGCTTGTAGCCAGGGCGCTCGGGCGTGAGGGCGGGGCGCAGGTGGGGCATGGCGTCGAGGACGGCCTGGGGCAGGGCGAGCTTGCCGTCCCACGCGCGCCCGCTGACCAGCCGGCTCACCTCCTGGAGGTCGAGCGAACGGATGGTGAGGCCCGGGTCGGCGCTGGCGGTGAGCATGCAGCGCACGTACAGGTTGATCGTGCAGTTGAGGACCTTGCCGCCGTGCTGCTCGGGGTAGGGGCTCACGTCGGTGCCCCCGCCGAAGAAGCCAATGCGCATTGGCGCGCGGGCCTTGTAGATTCTCATGGCGGCGTCTCGTTTCGCTGGGCCACTGGCGCAAAGCGGGCCTAGTATAGCATAATGGGTCTCATGCGCATCATCATGAACCCGGAGCACGGGCGGCACGACCCGCCGTTCGAGATCCTGGACGGGCGGGCGACGCCCTACTTCGAGCTGCCGCGGCGCGTGGCGATCATCGCCGCGGCCCTCGAGGCCGCCGGCTTCCCCGCGCCCGAGCCGCCGCGCCCCTTCGGCCGCGAGCCGGTGGTGGCCGTGCACGACCAGGAGTACGTCGCGTACCTGGAGGGCGCCCACGGGGCCTGGGTGGCCGCGGGCCGCCCGCCCGAGGCCGTGCTGCCATCGGCCTTCCCCCTGCCGGGGCTGCGCGCGGGCTCGCGCAGCCCCCAGGGGCTGGCGGGGCGCTACTGCTTCGACCTGAGCGCGCCGATCACGGCGGGCACGTTCGCGGCGGCCCTGGGCAGCGCCGAGGCCGCGCTGAGCGGGGCGGCCCTGCTGCTCGAGGGCGAGCAGGCGGCCTACGCTCTCTGCCGGCCGCCCGGGCACCACGCGGCCCGCGCCATGGCCGGCGGCTACTGCTACCTCAACAACGCGGCGATCGCGGCCCACCACCTCGCCACGAGCGACCGCGGGGCGGGCCAGGGCTACTGGGGCATGCGCCCCTCGGTGGTGGCCGTGCTCGACATTGACGTCCACCACGGCAACGGCACCCAGGCGATCTTCTACGAGCGCAGCGACGTCTTCTTCGTCTCGCTCCACGGCGACCCCGAGCGCGAGTACCCCTACTTCCTCGGCTTCGCCGACGAGCTCGGGGCCCACGAGGGCGAGGGCTACAACCTGAACCTGCCGCTCCCCGCCGGCACGACCGACGGGCCCTACCTGGCGGCCCTCGACACCGCCCTCGAGGCGATCGCCGGCTACGGCCCGCGCTACCTCGTGGTCTCGGCCGGGCTCGACGCCTTCGCCGCCGACCCCCTGGGCGACCTGGCCCTGACCACGGCGGGCTTCGCCCGGATCGGGGCGCGCATCGCCCAGCTCGGCCTGCCCACCCTGTTCGTGCAGGAGGGCGGCTACGCGCTCGACGAGCTGGGGCGCAATGTGGCGAGCCTGCTCGGCGGGTTCGAGGGGGGGTAGGCGCTCGCCGCGAGCGCGGCGGGCAGGGCGGGCCCCTCTCGCGCTCTCCCCGCGCGGGGGGCAATGCAGGGCCCCCTCGCTCGTGTTGGGTGGCGGTTGGGGCGCCCACCCTGGGGCGCCCACGTGGGGGCGCCCGTACCTTAAGGATCGGTGCGCCCCCTGGCCCTGGCGAACAGCCTGCCGGCCTCAGGCGCGGGCGGGCGATCTGGCGCTGCGCGAGAGAGCTGCCCGCCGGGACGGTCGGGCCGGCCGGGGCGCCCACCCGGGCCAGGGGCACCTGAACGGCAGCGCCCACGGGGCATGGCAGCAGGGCCGGTTGGCACGGTAGGGCCGGACTGCTGGAGGGATCGAAGGGCGAAGCCCTCGCGCGGGGGGGTGTGGGAGGGCCGGCGGCGGCCCTCCCACAAAAGAGCAGGGGTCAGAGGGGC
>DAOLDO010000361.1:0-6612 GCA_035327325.1 Chloroflexaceae bacterium
GGGGGGCGGCTGGGCGGGGGAGGCCGGCTGCTCCCGGGCGCGCGGGGGGGGGGGGGCGGTCGCCTCCAGACACCGCCGCTCGAGGGCGGCGTTGGTGGCAGCCAGGGCCTCGCCCGCGGCCTCGGCCTCGCGGCGGGCGGCCTGGGCCTGGCGCAGGGCCGTCACGACGCCCGTGGCGCTGACGAAACCGATCGTGGCGACCATCACGAGGAGCAGCAGGGGGCTGGCGAGCTCGGCGATGGTCGCGGCGCTCACGGGCGTTGCGCTCGGGCCGAGGCGCAGGGCCGCGGGCACGCCCACCAGGCACAGCCCCAGCACGAGCCAGATCTGGGCGGGCGGCAGCAGGACGCCCGCCAGGAGCACGGCCAGGACGAGGTAGGAGATCGCGCTGAGGGCCGTCGTGCCCTCGCCGAGGTAGCTGAGGGTGCCGAGGACCGAGACGGCGATGATCAGCCAGGCCCCCGCGCCGACGTGCCCGGCCCGGCCCAGGGCGGCCGCGCCCAGAAAGAGCACGGCCACGCCGGCCAGCAGGGCCGGGTTGCTGGCGGCGTTCCCCCTGGCGGTGGAGATGACGCTCAGGGTCAGGGCCAGCAGGGCCATGCCGAGCCCGAGCATGATGAGATTCGCCCCGCGCCTGCGGGTGTCGGCGTCTGGCGAGCGGACGGCGCTCAGCGAGCTGGCAACTGCGCTTAGATTCACGGGGCACCTCGGGTCAAGGCTTGAAAAGGCTCGGCAGGGGCGATGCGGGACGGCCCGCCTCCGGCACTATACCACGCGGGCGTGACCAGCCTTGACACGGGGGCGCCGCCGCGCTATGCTGCCCGGGCGGCCACCTGCCCGCCCACAGAAGAGCGCTCATGACCAGACCACTCATGGTCCTGCTCCTGGCCGGGGCCAGCTTCCTGGCGGCCCAGGGCACCGGGATCAGGCTGTTCTTCCACCTGAGCTACCTGATGCTCGGGCTGCTCGCCCTCTCGCTGATCTGGGCCTGGCTCAACCTGCGCGGCCTCGACGTCGAGCGCGAGACCCTGAGCCACAGGGCCACGGTCGGCGAGTACGCCCGCGAGCGGATCAACGTGCGCAACCGCTGGCCTATCCCCAAGCTGTGGGTCGAGCTGCGCGACGAGTCGGACCTGCCTCAGCACGGGGCGGGCTTCGTGGCCACCCTGGCCGGGCGCGAGCGGAGCCGCTGGCTGGCCCGCACCCTCTGCACGCGCCGCGGGCGCTTCCGCCTGGGGCCCGCCACCCTGGTCAGCGGCGACCCGTTCGGGATCGTGCGCCTGAGCCGGGAGGTCCCTTCCACGAGCGAGATCCTGGTCTACCCGCAGGCGGTGGACCTGCCCGACTTCAAGCTGCCCGGCGCCGACCTGCCGGGCGGCCAGGCGACCCGCGCCCGAACCTTCAACGTCTCGCCGAACGTGGCGACGGTGCGCGAGTACGCCCCGGGCGACAGCATGAACCGCATCCACTGGCGCTCGACGGCGCGCACCGGCCGCCTGATGGTCAAGGACTTCGAGCTCGACCCGAGCGCCGACGTCTACCTGGTGCTCGACATGCAGGAGCGGGCGGTGGTGCGCGACACCCGCGCGCCCGCCCGCGTGGTCGAGGTGGACGAGCGCACCCTGGGCCCGTGGTGGGCGCGCAAGGCCGGCTCGCGCCAGGACCTGGCGGCGGCCCTCGACAGCACCGAGGAGTACGCCGTCGCCGCGACGGCCTCGCTCGCGCGCACGCTGCTCGGCCAGAACCGGGTGGTGGGCCTGGTGGCCTGGGGCCAGCACCGCGAGGTGGTGCCCGCCGAGCGCGAGGGCCGGCAGCTCTTCAAGATCCTCGAGGCCCTGGCGGTGCTGCGGGCCCACAGTCCCCGCTCCTTGGCCGAGGTGCTGGTGGCCGAGAGCGCCCGCTTCGGGCGCAACTGCTCGCTGGTGGTAATCACCTCGTCGCTCGACGAGCGCTGGGTGGGCGCGCTGCAGCAGCACCTCTACAGGGGCGTGCGGGCCGTGGTAGTCTTCGTGGACCCGCAGAGCTTCGGCGGCTGGCGCGACCCCGAGCCGATCCTCACGCGGCTCGCCGAGCTGCGTGTGCCGACCTACAGGCTCAAGCACGGCCAGCCGATCGCCGAGGCCCTGCGGGCGCCCATGGGGCTCGACGTCGCGGCGTGAGCCAGGGCTGTGAGTTGACGCGGCGCGGCGCCATCGGCTACAATAGCCGGTGAGAAGCGGTTGACGTAAGATCGTGCGCGGGCGGCCGTCCGCCCGCCTAATTTGGTTTCCACCCATGGAAAAACTCACCGCAGCCCAGATCCGCGCTCGCTTTCTGGGCTACTTCGAGCGCCACGGCCACACGATCGTCCCCAGCTCGTCCCTCGTCGTCGCCGACGACCCGACCCTGCTCTTCGCCAACTCGGGCATGGTCCCGTTCAAGGACGTGTTCCTCGGCCTGGAGCAGCGCCCCTACGCGCGGGCGACCACGGCCCAGAAGTGCCTGCGGGTGAGCGGCAAGCACAACGACCTGGAGGAGGTGGGCCCCTCGCCGCGGCACCACACCTTCTTCGAGATGCTGGGCAACTTCTCGTTCGGCGACTACTTCAAAGCCGAGGCGATCAGCATGGCCTGGAAGCTGCTCACCGAGGAGTTCGGCCTGCCGGTCGAGCGGCTCTGGTTCACCGTGTTCGAGGGCGACGACGAGGTGCCCGCCGACGAGGAGGCCGCCCGCCTCTGGGTCGAGGCCGGCGCCGCGCCCGAGCGCGTGCTGCGCTTCGGCCGCGCGGACAACTTCTGGGTGATGGGCGACACCGGCCCCTGCGGGCCGTGCTCCGAGATCACGATGTATATCGGCGAGGACCTGTCGAAGATGAGCCCCGACGGGGTCAACTCCGAGGACCCCGACTACGTCGAGATCTGGAACAACGTGTTCATGCAGTACGACCGGGCCACCATGAAGCCCCTGCCGCGGCCCTCGGTGGACACGGGCATGGGCCTCGAGCGCATGGCCATGGCGATGCAGGGCGTGCACTCGACCTACGAGACCGACCTGTTCGTGACCCTGATCAACAAGGTGATCGCCCTGCTCGGCAGCGACGAGGCCCACTACAGGGCCCACTTCGGCAACTACCGGGCGATCGCCGACCACGCCAGGGCTGTGGCCTTCCTGATCGCCGACGGGGTGCTGCCCGGCAACGCCGGACGCTCCTACGTGCTGCGCCGCATCCTGCGCCGGGCGGCCTACCAGGGCCGCCAGATCGGCTTCGAGCGCCCCTTCCTGGCCGGGGTGATCGAGAGCGTGATCGCCGAGATGGGCGACGCCTACCCCGAGCTGCGGGCGCGCGGCCAGTTCATCCTCGAGTCGGCCGACGCCGAGGAGCGCCAGTTCCTGCGCACCCTGGCCGGCGGCATCGCCCGCCTGAGCAGCGTGGTCGCGCAGGTGCGCGCCGCGGGCGGCGGCAGCATCCCCGGCGCCGAGGCGTTTCTGCTCAAGGATACCTTCGGCTTTCCCCTCGACCTGACCCAGAAGATCGCGACCGAGGAGGGCCTGGCGGTGGACGAGGCCGGCTACGAGGCGGCGATGGCCGGCCAGCGCGAGCGCTCGCGGGCCGCGGCCAAGTTCGCCCGCGGCGGCGACGCCGAGCTGTGGGCCGACCGGGGCCTGCCCGCGACCATCTTCACCGGCTACAGCGAGCTGGCCCACGACGCGACCATCCTCGCCATCGTGGCCAACGGCGACGAGGTCTCCTCGGCCGGGGCCGGCACGAGGGTGCAGATCGTGCTCGACCGCACGCCCTTCTACGCCGAGAGCGGCGGCCAGGTGGGCGACACGGGCACGCTCGGCCACACGGCCGGCGCGGTGCGCGTGGAGGATACGCAGCGCCCGGCGCCCGGCCTGACCGTGCACTACGGCGTGGTCGAGACGGGCGCGGTCGAGGTCGGCCAGACGGTGCGCGCCGAGGTGGACGCCGGCCGCCGCGGCGACATCCAGCGCAACCACACGGCCACGCACATGCTGCACCGGGCCCTGCGCGACGTGGTGGGCGAGCACGCGGCCCAGGCCGGCTCGCTGGTCGCGCCCGAGCGGCTGCGCTTCGACTTCACCAACAACCGGGCGATCGAGCCGGCCCAGCTGCGCGAGATCGAGGCCAGGGTCAACGCCTGGGTCCGCGCCGACGGCAGGGTGAGCTGGGAGGAGACCAGCTACCAGGACGCGATTGACCGCGGCGCGATCGCCCTGTTCGGCGAGAAGTACGGCGACAAGGTGCGCATGGTGACGATCGAGCGCGGGGGCGGGGCGCTGCCCGTGCGCCTGATCGACCAGCCCGCGGCGGGGGCCTTCGCCTCGCGCGACAGCCGCGAGCTGTGCGGCGGCACCCACGTGACGAGCACGGGCGAGATCGGCTACGTGCGGCTGGTGAGCGAGGGCAGCGTGGGCAGCGGGCTCAGGCGCATCGAGGCCCTGACGGGGCGCGGCGCCGAGCAGTGGGTCGAGGGTCAGGCCCAGCTCCTGCGCGACCTGGCGGCCCGCCTCGGGGTGGCCCCCGGCCTGGTGGCCGAGCGGGTCGAGCAGCTTGTGGTCGAGGCGAGGGAGCGCCAGCAGGAGCTGGACGCCCTGCGGGGCAAGCTGGCCCGCTCGTCGGTCGAGGGGCTGCTCGAGCAGGTGCGCCGCGAGAACGGCGTGGCCGTGCTCGCCGCCCAGGTGGAGGTGGAGGACGCCGCGCGGCTGCGCGAGCTGGGCGACTGGCTGCGCGACAAGCTGGGCTCGGGCGTGGTGGTGCTGGGCGCCGTGATCGGCGACAAGCCCCAGCTGCTGACCATGGTCACGCCCGACCTGGTGGGCCAGGGCTACCACGCCGGCAACCTGGTGAAGGCCCTGGCCGCGGTGGTGGGCGGGGGCGGCGGCGGGCGCCCCGAGATGGCCCAGGCGGGCGGTCGCGACGCCGGGAAGCTGCCCGAGGCGATCGCCCAGGCCCCTGCCCTGCTGGCGGCCCAGAAGAAGGGGTGAGCGGCGGCGCCGGCCCCAGCGCGGCAGCGAATCGTAATGTAGGCGGCCGGCGCGCCCACGTTCTACATCGTGGCGTACGCGTGCTGTGATGTGGGAGCAGGCCATGCTTCTGGACGAGACGGAGACCCCGCTGGTGCTGGTGCGGCCCGACGACCGGGCCGAGAGCGTGCTCGAGCGGGCGCGCGCGGCCGGCGCGCCGCGGGTGCAGCTCCTGGTGCCCGAGGGCGCGTCCGCCCTCCAGCGCCCCGAGGAGGTGGCGCGCCTGCGGGATCTGGCGGCAGCCGCGGCGATCGAGCTTGCGCTGATCATCAGCTCGGACCCGGCGGCTCTGGAGGCGGCGCGCCTCGGCGGGGTCCCGAGCGTCGCCGTGAGCGGCGCCCGGGTGGTGGCGCCGCCCTGCCCGGGGGCCACCTCGCCGGCGGCGCGCAAGCCGGCGAGCCCCTACAGCACGCGGGTGCTCGAGGAGGCCCCCACGCCGCCGGCCGGCAGCCCGGCGCGAGCCGACGCGTCGTTCCTGGCGGCCCTCGACGACCTGGACGCCGCGCCGCGGTCGGGCCCGGCCGCGGCGCGCGACGAGGAGGCAGCGGCGGCCGCCAGCCTGGCCGCGGCCCTCAGCGAGCCAGGGCCGCGAAGGATGAGCGACACCGAGCTGCTGCGGGCCGGGCTCGCCGCCGAGCCGGGGATGACGCCGCCGCGGGTCGCCGGCCCGGCGGCCCCGCCGGCGGAGCCACGGCGCGCCCCTGGCCCCATTGAGGGGCCACCGCCCGAAGGGCCCGGGCGAGCCCGGCGGCCCCGCCCGGCCGCAGCCCGACCGCCCGCGGCGCCGGCCCGCAGCGCCTGGCCGATCGTCGCCCTGACCGTGGCCCTGCTCGCGCTGCTGGCCGTCATCGGGGCGGTGCTGCTCTGGGGCAGCAGGGTGACGGTGAGCGTCACGCCGCCCCAGCGGCCCGACACCGTCGAGCCGATCGCGGCCCTGCCCGTGCCGCTCGCGCAGCCCGGCAGCGACGCGCCGACGGCGGTGGAGGCCGAGTCGGTGCGCAGCGAGGTGGCCTTCACGGTCGAGGGCGAGGTGACCGAGGTGACCCTGACGCCTGCGGGCAGCGCCGAGGGCAGCCTGACGATCTTCAACTCGAATGCCCAGGCCGTGCCGCTGCCGGCCGGCACCGAGTTCATCGCCGTCGGCCCGGGCGGCCAGGAGGTGCCCTTCGTCAGCACGGTGGACGTGGTGGTGCCGGGGGCCACAACCAGCGACACGGGCGCCCAGATCATCACCAGCCGCGGGCAGGCCAGCGTGCCGGTCACCGCCCGCTCGCCCGGCAGCGGCTCGAACGTCGAGGGCAACAGTGTGCGCCGCGTCATCCCGCCCGGCGGCGCGCCGTTCAACGCCGACGGCGGGAGCTTCATCGTGCAGCACCCGCCGCTGACCGGGGGCAGCGAGGAGGAGGTGCGCATCGTCAAGGACAGCAACGTGCGCGAGCTGCTGGGCCCGGCCCTCGAGGGGCTCGACGCCGAGGCCCGCCTTCAGCTCGACGGCCTGGCCGCGGCCCGCGGCCTGACGATCGACCCGACGACCCTGAGGCCGCGCCGGGCCGAGCTCGAGCAGCTCCAGGGCTTCGACTACAC